>JAJXTA010000059.1 GCA_021784265.1 bacterium
CCAGAGCCAGCAGGCCCGTCAAGAGGCCCAGGGTCAGCCGCGCCACCGGGCGGCCCGAGTGAAGGTACTCGGCCAGCAGATGCAAGAGCGCCACCCCGGCGCACCAGCACTGCAACCCCAAGTAGCGCTCGACGATCACCTCGGCGGCCCGGCCCGCATAGGGACGGGGCAGAAAACTGAGCATTTCACCCGAGAAGAAGGCCGGCCCCACCGCCACGGTGAAGAACACCGCTCCCCCCAACCACACCGCCAGGTTCAGGAGACCCACAAAACGTAGCAAGCGTTGCACGCGGGTGAAGGCTAGCCGGGGTCCGGGGCTTTGCCAAGCTTCGATTCCGCGCCGGCCCCGCTCCGGGCGCTCCGGCGCGCGGCGGGGCTTGACAACCGTGGCCGGTCCCCTTTATAGATCGTCCGTTCAAAACGAACGTTCGTTTATTATGGACCGCCCCGCTGATCTTGACCGCCAGACCCGCATCCTGGATGCGGCGGAGTCGGCCTTTGCGGAATGCGGCTTTGCCGGGGCCTCGCTCCGGCGGATTGTGGCCGAGGCCGGGGTGAATCTCGCGACGGTGTATTACTACTTCCGCTCGAAAGAGGGCCTGATGGGGGCCGTGCTGCAGCGGCGGTTTGGCTCCTTGCGCCAGGAGCAATTGGCCCGGCTCAAGACGTGCGGGCGGCGCGCCCCCCGGCGGGCGCGCGTCGAGCGGATTCTCGAGGCGATGATCGCCCCGCCCTTGCGCCTGGCGGCGGCGCGCTCGGCGGACGCCGAGCGCATCCGTCGCCTGATCGGGCGCATCGTCACCGAGCCCAACCCGCAGACTCAGGCCCTGCTTCGCCGGCACCACGACGAGGTGCGGGTGGCGTTCGTCGAAGCGGTGCGGGAGTGTCTGCCCGCTCTTCCGCTGCCGGTGCTGTTGTGGCGGTTGGAGTTTGTCTGGGGGGCGTTGGCCTTTGTGCTTTGCAACCCGCGCAACCTCGAGGAGGCTACCCAAGGGGTGTGTGACCCGGAGGACGTGAACAAGGTCATGGCCCAAATGATCGTCTTCTTCGCCTCGGGGCTGCGGGCCCCCGGCCCGGGGTGAAGCCGTCAGCAGTCGTGGAGGACGAACGACAACGATCGGGCGCACGGAAAGGATCCAATTCGGCATGAAGAACCTGATAACCTATGGTTGGCTCGCGGTCGCGGTGACGGCGGCGTTGACCGCCTGCAAGCCGGCGGCTCCGCTCGCCGCCCCACCACCGCCCCGGGTGACGGTGAGCTGTCCCCAAATGCAGACCGTGACCAACTGGGATGAATATCCCGGTCACCTGGAGGCCGTCGAGACGGTCGAGGTGCGGGCGCGGGTTTCCGGTTACCTGGAGGCCATTCGCTTTGTGGATGGCACGGAGGTGAAGGCTGGTGACGCCCTCTTCGAGATCGATCCGCGGCCCTACCAGGCCGAGGTGGAGCGGACCCAGGCGGACCGGCGGCAGGCGGAGACTCACTTGGAGCTGGCCCGGAACGATGCCCGGCGCGCCGAGGCACTGCGGGGCACGCGAGCCATCTCCGAGGAGGAACTGGACAGTCGGAGCAAGGCGGTGCGTGAGGCGGAGGCGGCGGTGGGCGCGGCCCAGGCGGCCGAGGATGCCGCCCGCCTGAACCTGGGGTACACCCACCTGCGGGCGCCCATTAACGGGCGGATTGGGCGTCGGCTCATCACGATCGGCAACTATATCCAGGGCAGCGCCAGTGGGGCCAGTGTGCTGGCCACCATCGTCTCGCAGGAGCCGATCTACGCCTACTTCGATGTGGACGAAGGGGCGTTCTTGAAGTATCGCACGGCGGCCAAGGAGAGCGATGGCGCCCTGGCCTGTGAACTCGCCCTGGTCAACGAAACGGGCTTTCCTCATCAAGGCCGCTTGGACTTCTTCGACAACCAAGTCAACCCGCAGACCGGAACGATTCGCCTGCGAGCCGTGTTTGCGAATCCGGACCGGGCGTTGTTGCCCGGGATGTTCGGCAAGCTGCGGGTGATGGCGGGGCGGCCCCAATCGTTGATGGTGGTGCCGGACGTGGCCGTCGGCTCCGACCTTGGCTACAAGTACGTTTATGTGGTGAATAAGGACAACGTGGTGGAGAACCGCCCCATCGAGATTGGGCGCGCCTATGGGGACCAGCGAGCCGTCCTTAAGGGTTTGGGCTTGCAGGACCGGGTGGTGGTGAACGGCCTGATGACGGTCATGATGCTGCGGCCGGGCGCCAAGGTCGAGGCCCAGAGCGCCGCGGCGCCGGGCGCCGCGCCCGCCTCGCCGGACGAGACCCGCGCCGCTAAACTCTAGTCCCCAGCCCCGCCACCCCGGCTTCGCCTGTGAACTTCTCTCACTTCTTCATCCGCCGGCCGATCTTCGCCGCCGTCCTGTCCATCTTCATCGTGTTGCTGGGGGTCATCGCGTTGCTGACCTTGCCCATCGCCCAGTATCCCGAGATCACCCCGCCGACGATCTTCGTGCAGGCCACGTACCCCGGCGCCAACGCCGAGACGGTCGCCGACACCGTGGCCACGCCCTTGGAGGAACAGATCAATGGGGTGGAGAACATGCTCTACATGTCGGCCCAATGTAGCAGCGACGGTTCGATGCGGCTGTCGGTGACGTTCAATGTCGGCACCGACCCCAACACCGCGCAAGTGCTGGTCCAGAACCGGGTGGACTCCGCGATGCCCCGCCTGCCGGAAGAGGTCCGCACCCTGGGGGTCATCACCCGCAAACGCTCGCCCACCATCGCGATGATCGTCAGTCTCATCTCCCCGAGCGGCAAGTATGACCCCATCTACCTCAGCAACTACGCCTACCTTCACGTGCGCGACGTGCTGGCCCGTCTGCCCGGGGTGGGGGATTCGGTCATCTTCGGGGCGCGGGACTACTGCATGCGGCTCTGGCTGGACCCGAACAAGGTGGCGGCGCGCAACCTGACCGCCAGTGATGTGGTGGCCGCGGTGCGGCGGCAAAACGTCGAGGTGGCCGCGGGCCTCTTTGGCCAAGCGCCGCAGCCGGCGGGCAACCTGTTTCAGCTCGCCGTGCGGACGCGGGGCCGGTTGGTGAGGCCCGAGGAGTTTGGGGCGATCGTGCTCAAGACCGACAGCAACGGCCAGATCACCCGGTTGCGCGACGTGGCCCGTGTCGAGTTAGGGGCCAATGACTACAGCATCGATAGCCGGCTCGACGGCATGCCGGCGGCGGCGATCGCCCTGTTCCAGCAGCCTGGCTCCAACGCCATCGAGACCGCCAACGCCATCGAGCAGACCATGAAGGAGCTGGCCAAGGACTTTCCCGCCGGCCTGGAATATCGCGTTGCTTTCGACACCTCCGCGTTCATCCGGGAATCGATTCGCGCGGTGATCCACACGTTGCTCGAGGCGATGGTCCTGGTGGTGTTCGTGGTGGTCTTGTTCTTGCAGAATTGGCGGGCCTCCCTGATCCCGTTGGTGGCCGTCCCGGTGTCGCTCGTTGGGACCTTCGCCGCCATGTCGGCCTTTGGGTTCTCGCTCAACAACCTGACGCTCTTCGGGTTGGTCTTAGCCATTGGGATCGTGGTGGACGACGCGATTGTGGTGGTCGAGAACGTGGAACGTCACATAGCCGAGGGGCTTGCCCCGGTGGCCGCCGCGCACAAGGCGATGGATGAGGTCAGTGGCGCGGTGGTGGCGATTGCCCTGGTGTTGAGCGCGGTGTTCATTCCGACGGCGTTCATTAGTGGCATCACCGGCAAGTTCTACCAGCAGTTCGCGCTCACCATCGCCGTCTCGACGCTGATCTCGGCCTTCAACTCCCTGACGTTGAGCCCCGCGCTGAGCGCCCTTCTGCTCCAACCCCACCATGCGCCCAAAGACGCCGTGGGCCGGATGCTTCATGGGCTGGTGGGCTGGCTGTTCAGCGGGTTCAACCGAGTCTTTGAGGCCGGCCGCGCCGGTTACCTCGGCAGCCTGCGCCGGGTACTGCGCCACTGCGGGGTGGGCGTGCTGGTCTATGCCGGGTTGCTGGCGTTGACTTGGTTTGGTTTTGAGAAGGTCCCCACGGGCTTCATCCCCAGCCAGGACAAAGGGGCGCTCTTCTGTTACATGCAGTTGCCCGACGGGGCGTCGCTCCAGCGGACCGAGGAGGTGAGTCGGCGGGTGTTCCGCCTGATCAAGGAGACGCCCGGCATCGAGGCGGTGTCGGAGTTTGCCGGGCTCTCCCTGGTCTCGCTGGGCAACAGCGCCAACACCTCCAGCATGTTCATCCGGATGAAGCCGTTCGAAGACCGCGTCAAGGACGGCCTGACCGCCGACGTGATCCTGGGGAAACTCCGGGCCCGGCTGGCCGGCGCCAACCTGCAAGACGCCTTCGTCGGTTTCTTCGGCATGCCGCCGGTGGACGGTTTGGGGATTGTGGGCGGCTTCAAACTGCAGGTCGAGGACCGGGCCAATCACGGTTTTAGCGCCCTGCAAGCCGCTACCTACGCTCTGGCCGGTGCCGCCGCCCAGGACCCGCGGCACCGCGTGTCCAGCGCCCTGTCCACCTTCCGGGCCGGGGTACCCCAGGTGTTTCTGGATGTGGACCGCGCCAAAGCCGAGTCGCTGGGGGTGCCCCTGGATGCGGTGTGGGACACGCTTTCAGTTTACCTCGGCTCGTTGTACGTGAACGATTTCACCATCTACGGCCGACCCTACCACGTGGTGGCGCAGGCCGACGCCCCGTTCCGGGTGCGCCCGGGCGACGTGAAGAACCTCAAGACCCGGAACCGGGCGGGGGCGATGGTGCCGTTGGGGACGTTGGTGGACGTGCGCGACATCAACGCCCCGGTTTTGGTCGGCCATTACAACATGTACCCCACGGCGGAGGTCACCGGCAGCAGCCCGCCCGGCGTCAGCTCGGGCGACGCCATCCAATGCATCAACGAGCTCGCCCAGAAGGTTCTGCCCCGGGGTATGGCCATTGAATGGACGGACCTTAACTTGTTGCAGATCCTGGCAGGCGACACCGCGATCTACATCTTCCCGCTGTGCGTGCTGATGATGTTCCTGGTGTTGTCGGCCCAGTACGAGAGCTGGTCGTTGCCGCTGGCGATCATCTTGATCGTCCCGATGTGCCTCCTTTTTGCTCTGGGCGGAGTGTGGTGGCGCGGGATCGACAACAACCTCTTTACCCAGATCGGGCTGGTGGTACTGATAGGGTTGGCGTGCAAGAACGCCATCCTCATCGTCGAGTTCGCCAAGCAACTGCAGGATGCCGGGCGGGATCGCCTCGAGGCGGCGTTGGAGGCCTCCCGCCTGCGCCTGCGGCCCATCCTGATGACCTCCTTCGCGTTCACTTTCGGGGTGATTCCCCTGATGCTCTCGCACGGGGCGGGCGCCGAGATGCGCGTCGCCATCGGTACCGCCGTGTTCTTCGGGATGCTGGGGGTGACCTTTTTTGGGATCTTCCTTACCCCGGTGTTCTACGTGGTGATCCGCCGGGCGCTGGAGCGGAAGCAGGCGATCGCGCCGACGCCCCGCACCCAGTCCGGGGGCTTGACGGCCGGCGGGATCGAACCCGCGCACAGCTAGCGGATCGGAAAGGTAACGTCATGAGTTCAAGCGCTCCAACCCTCTCAAGGTCCCCGCGCCACCCGCACGCCCAGCCACCCGCTCGGGTGTCTGAGGCGCGGGGCGCCGCGCGGCGCCTCGGCTCGCCCGCACCGCAGGCCCCGGGCCGCGCCCCGGGGTGTCGGGTTGCCGTCGGCGTCGTGGCCGCGTGGGCCCTGCTCGCCGGGTGCGCGGTGGGACCTGACTATCATCCGCCGCAGACCGCCCTGAGCGCCCAATTCGCCAACGGCGCGGGGACCGGCCTCTCCACCAACCAGCTTGATCTCGCCTGGTGGCGCGGCTTCCACGACGCGGAACTGGATCGCCTCATCCAGCGCGCGATGCGGACCAATCACGACCTGCGCATTGCTACCGCCCGGGTGCGCGAGGCGCGGGCGATGCGTTCGGAGGCGATCCTCAGCGCCCTGCCGGTGGTCCACGGGGACGCTTCTTATACGAAATCGCTGAGCAGCGTCGATTCGATCCCTTTCTTCCAAGTGCCCCGCGCGGGCCGGGAGCTGCGGCTTTACGATGTCGGCTTCGATTCGACGTGGGAGCTGGACCTTTTTGGTCGCTCCCGGCGGGCCATTCAGGCATCCACCGCCGAGCTCGCCGCCACGGTCGAGACTCGGCGTGACGTTCTCGTGAGTCTCATCGCGGAGGTGGCGCGCAACTATTTTGAACTCCGGGGCGCCCAACGCCAATGGACGGTGGCGCGCCAGAACGCGGACAACCAGCAGGAGACCGTGGACCTCACCGAGGCGAAATTCCGTGCGGGCACCGCCGCGCAACTGGATGTGGCGCGCGCCCGCTCCCAGCTCAACGCCACCCTGGCGAGTCTGCCTCCGCTGGAGGCCTCGATCAAACACGCCATCCACCGGCTCAGCGTCTTGGTGGGGGAGCCCCCGACGGCGCTGGATTCCGCCCTCGCCGCAAGCGCCCCATTGCCGGCACTGCCGCCTTTGGTGGCGATCGGCACGCCGGCTGACCTCCTGCGGCGTCGTCCCGATATTCGCGCCGCCGAGCGCTCCCTCGCGGCGGCAACCGCGATGATCGGAGTGCAAACCGCCGACCTGTTCCCCCGCGTTACCTTCAGCGGCCAGCTTGGGTTGGCGGCCAGCGAAGTGCCCCGTTTGGGCGTGTCTGGCGCTGACACCTATTCCTTCGGCCCGAACCTCACCTGGGCGGCCTTGGACCTGGGTCGCGTGCGTGCCCAGATCCAGGCGGCTCACGCCGAGGCCGACGCGCAGCTCGCCGCCTACGAACAAACCGTTCTCAATGCCCTTGAGGAAACCGAGAACGCTTTGGTCGATTTTGGCCGTGAACAGGTGCGGCACCACTACCTGGGGGACGCGGTGCGGGCGTCGGAGGAGGCGGCCTCCCTGGCCAACGACCGCTACCGCAGCGGGATCGCGGATTTCTTGACGGTGTTGGATGCTCAGCGGACCCAGTTGGCCCTCGAGGATCAGTTGGCCCAGAGCACCACCCGCACCGCCACTGCCTTGGTCGCCGTGTACAAGGCGCTCGGAGGCGGCTGGGAGACTGAGCGGCAAGCCGCTGCGGCGGTTGTTCCCGCGCAACGCTGAAGCACGTCGCCATCGTGGCTGGCCTTTGGGTTGTTAGTCGTTTATTTCAAACATGTTATAAACCTGTAGCGGTGCCTCGCTCTCAGCGAACGACCTACTCTCGGGCTGAGAAGGGGCTGATCGAGGCGTTCAGGAGGGGGAAAAGCGCGGAATCTGGCATTTTCCGTTTGACAGCCTCGCGGCGGCCATGTAAATACAATGTAGTTACATTGCATGGGCGTTTGAGTTACAGAATGTCCGAATATGGAGTTCGACTGGAGCCATCCGCCCTTCGAATGCGACCGTTCTTTGATTCAACGCGACATAGAAGAATCGTTTGAAGACCCATTCGCCGTGCGCCTGATGCCCGATTCACCGCGGTTTGCGGTGCAGGCACGGTTCTTTAATCTGGGCAAGTCGGCCACCGGCCGGGGGGTGTTGAGCCTCTACCGGACCAACGGGAAGCTGATCCGGGTGATTTTTGCCCGGCCCTTCATGCCGGATGAAGAATTCTTCTACCAACGCCGACTGAACCAAATGTTGGCGCAATAATTGCATACAAATCGGGTAACGAACCGCTGATTGATGGCGAACGAACAAACCGGATTACGATGAACGTGCTGGCCAGTTGGGAAGAAGTCCCCCTGTTCGACAACGAGCAGGCGGAAGCGGCCTACTGGGCGGACACGAAGATCGACCTGCGGCTGATTGAAGGGGCGGTGGCCGCCTCCGCCGAGGGGTCGGAATCAGTCCCGATCAGCTTGCGGATGGACCCGCGGATGTTGTCGAAGATCAAGCGATTGGCTCGGTCGCGGTACTTGAACTACCAGAGCATGATCAAGCAATGGCTGGGGGAACGGTTGGAACAAGAGTTGCGTGAGCGGTAGGCCGCCGTGGCCGCACGAGCGGCGCCCGGCGCTAAAGAAAACAGGCAATGAAGCACGACGCAGAGGAAGCAGCGCGGAGCCGCCGGTGGCGGCGCCGGCTGAGGGGCGCGCCCCAGCCACCCCGTGGGGGAGGGCGGCTTCGCCCGGCGGTGCCGGGATTTACCCTGGTCGAGCTGCTCACCGTCATTTCGATCATCGGCCTGCTCATGGCCATTGGCCTGCCCACGGCGGCGGTCGCCAACCGCAAGATGAAGGAGTCCCGGGTCCGGGCGGAGATGCATGGGCTCATCGCGGCCATCGAGAGCTACAAGTCCACCTACAACCAATATCCGCCCGACAACGCCATGGTGACCGGGGCTTACAAGACGGTGAATCCGGCGCTCAACCAGCTTTATTACGAACTGACCGGCACGGTGTCGGCGAATAACGGGGCGACCTACCGCCCCAAGGCGAGCAGCGCGGACGACATGACCGCCCTGCTTCCCTCGGCCACGGTGGCCCGGTATTTCCACACGCCGGGATTTGTGAATTGCTCGCCCGACCCCGCCGAGGTGAAGAGCTTCCTGCCCGATCTGAAGGCGGCCCAGCACGCGCGGATCAGCGCGAGCCCGGGGATTGAGGTGTTGGTGACGCCGATTGTGTGGCCGCTGCATCCGCCCGCCAACCTGCCGCCGCCGCTAGCCGGGCTTAGCGCCAACCCGATGATCCTGCAGCTCAATCCGTGGCGTTACGTCTCGACCTCGCCCACCAACAATCCGGCCACCTACGACTTGTGGGCGGACCTCGTCATCGGCAACCAAGTCGTGACGGTCAGCAACTGGAAGCAATAGTGGTGTTTATGTGTCACCCAGGCCATCCCAGTCGCGCAAACCAACGCCTGCCGGTTCATTGGTGTGACCACGTTTGGGCGCCCCGCATCGTCGTGCGCTCCCGCGGGGCGGCCGCTACTTCTCCACAGCGACGGCGGGGTGCCTCCGTCTGGCCCGGCTGTTGGGTGGGAATCCGCAGCTTGCGCGCGCCTTGCCCCAGGGGATGGGGCCAGGCCGCGGTTGCGCTCCGCCCGACGCGGCGGCTGGCGGCGCGGCGGAACGAGTCACGTCTTGGCGGCGGCCGGCCCAGTCACGTCGGCGGGCCGCGCTTGGGGCGCAGTGGTGGTGGCGCCGGGACCTGGCGGTCCCGGCTGGCGGCGCGGCTTCGGCGGCGCGTGGGGGTGGAATCGGTCGGATGGAATCGATCTAGCAGCGTATGACAACCAAGAACTGTTCTTCAGACCGTCCGCCTCGCGCGGGGTTCTCCCTGATCGAGCTGCTGACGGTGATCTCGATCATCGCCATTTTGGCGGGGCTCCTGCTGCCCGCCTTGGCCGGGGCCAAGAAGCGGGCCCGCATCACCCAAGCCAAAACCGAGATCACCACCCTGGCCGGGGCGATCAACTCGTACTTCTCGAGCTACGGTCGCATGCCGGCGGCGCAGGAGACCCTCGCCGCCCTCGGACCGAACTGCCCGGACTTCACCTACGGGACGATGGGC
>JAJXTA010000060.1 GCA_021784265.1 bacterium
TCCGCCCGTTCCGCTCGGAAACCGAGCGCTACGGCGAGTACTCGAAGGCGGGGGAGTTCGTGTACGATCATCCGTTCCTTTGGGGTTCCAAGCGCACCGGCCCGGACCTGCACCGCGTCGGCGGCAAGTACCCGGACGCCTGGCACTACCGGCATCTGGACGATCCCCGTTCGACCTCGCCCGGCTCGATCATGCCCCGCTATCGGTGGCTCTTGAGCACCAAGTTGGACACCGCCGTGCTGCCGGCACGCCTCAGCGCGTTGCGCCGAGTGGGCGTCCCGTATCCGGCCGGCTACGAACAGCGGGCCCTGCTGGACCTCCAGACCCAGGCCACCAACGTTGTGCGCAACCTGAGAGTGGGGATGGTCCAGGCCGACCCCGACAAGGAAATCATTGCCCTCATCGCCTACTTGCAGCGCCTGGGCACCGACATCAAGGCCCAGGCCAAACCGTGAACCGCCTATGATCCAGCATACCCTCTCCGCTCTGGGTGGCGTCGCCGGCTTCGGCATCATCTCCATTTGCCTGTTCTTCGGGGTGTTCGCGGGGGCCCTGGTCTGGTCCGCCCGGCTGCGCAAACCTTACCTCGACCGGATGCGGGCCCTCCCGCTCGAGGACGACCCCCGCCCTCGCGATCCCGAAGCCCATTCCCATGAATGATTCCCTCGAACCCCTGCTGCTCGACCACGAAATCGACGGCATCCGCGAGCTGGACAACAAGCTGCCCCGCTGGTGGGTGTGGCTCTTTTACGGCTCGATTCTCTTCGCGATCGGCTACCTGGCCTTCTATCACGTCTTCCGGGCGGGTGACCTGATGGCCGCCGAGTATGAAAAGGAGATGAAGAAAGGCCAGGAGATCAAGCAACGGGCCTTGAGCCAATTCGAGGCCTCGATCGACACCCTGCAGCCGTCCAACGACCCCGAGGTGCTGGCACGCGGGCGGCAGATCTTCGCCACCATGTGTTCCCCCTGCCACGGTCCCCAAGGCCAGGGCTTGGTCGGGCCCAACCTCACGGATGACTACTGGATTCACGGTCCGTTGTTCAAAGACAATCTGCACGTCATTCTCAACGGCGTGCCCGCCAAAGGGATGGTAACCTGGAAGGGCATCCTCAAGCCGCGCGAGATCTATTCCGTGGCCAGCTTCATCTACACCCTGCGCGGCACGCATCCGCCCAACCCTAAACCGCCGGAGAATCTCCAGCCCGCCAAGACCGAGCCCTCGCCTTATGAATAGCGCTTGCGGTTATCCACTCGTCACCTCGAGCACGACGCCCGGCCGCCCGGCCGCCGCGCGCGTAGCAAGGGGGCGTGGCCCAACCCAGGCACGCGCCGCGGGTTGATCCAATTGACGCCATGAACGAGCCCACCCCAGTTGCGCCGCCGCCGGTATCACCGGCCGACGATTTCCGCGATCACCTCACGACCGCGGATCGGGAAGGCCACCGCCAATGGCTTTACCCCAAACAACCCCAGGGGCCGTTCACCACCGCGCGCACCTATCTCAGCTACTGCTTGCTCGTGGTGCTGTTCGCCGGCCCATTCCTGCGGATTCACGGCAACCCGTTGCTGTTGCTCAATGTCGTCGAGCGCAAATTTGTGATCCTGGGCGCCATTTTCTGGCCGCAAGACGCCGCCATTTTTGCCATCGCCACCCTCCTTTTTCTTACCGGGATCATCGTATTCACCGCCGCCTTTGGGCGCCTCTGGTGTGGTTGGACCTGCCCGCAGACGCTGCTGATGGAGATGGTGTTCCGTCGGCTGGAGGTTTGGATCGAAGGGGACGCTCTGGCCCGCAAGGCGTTGGACCGCGCGCCGTGGACGGCCGGCAAGGTGTGGCGCAAGGGGCTCAAGCACCTGGTGTTCCTGGGGTTGTCGTGGCTCGTGGGCAACACGCTCCTGGCTTACCTCATCGGCAGCGACAAGCTCTTTGCCCTGGTCACCGACAACCCGCGGCACCACCTCCAGGGACTCAGCTTCATGATCCTGTTCACCCTGCTGTTTTACGGCATCTTCGCCCGGTTTCGCGAGCAGGCCTGCACGTTCATCTGTCCGTACGGGCGCTTCCAATCCACGTTGTTGGACGAGAACAGCATCGTGGTGGCGTACAACCCAAAGCGCGGTGAGCGGCGGGGGCGCTGGCGCCGCGACCAGGGCCTCGAGCAACGCCAGGCCGCCGGGCACGGGGATTGCATCGACTGCCAGCAATGCGTCGCCGTCTGCCCCACCGGCATCGATATTCGCGATGGCACGCAGATGGAGTGCGTGCACTGCACCGCCTGCATCGATGCCTGTAACGCCGTCATGCGCCGCTTGCGCCGGCCCCCTGGGTTGATTAGCTACGCTTCGCTGAACAGCCTCGAGCGCGGCGAGGGCCTCCGTCCGACCCCGCGCTTGGTGGGCTACTCGTGCGTCTTGCTGGCCCTGGCGGGTCTGCTGGCCTTCCTGCTCCTCACCCGCTCCGAGGTTGACGCCACTTTTTTCCGGGCCCCCGGGGCCTTGTTTCAGCGGACCCCTGAGGGCAACCTCAACAACCTTTACCTCCTCAAACTGGTGAACAAGACCAGTCGCGCGCTGCCCATCGAGCTGCGCCTGGAGAATCTCCCGGGCACCATCGCGATCATGGCGGGCAAACTGGTGGTCCCGCCCGAGGCCCTGGCGGAGAGCCCGGTGCTGGTTACGCTGGCGGCCCAGAAGGTCGGGGCGCCCGAAACACCCTTGGTCGTGGGGATTTACTCGGGCAACCAGCGTCTCGACACGCTCAAATCTGTCTTTATCGGACCCGATCTTTCCGCTCCCAGCCCCTGACGTATGCGTCTTGCCTCACTGAACCCGTGGCCGCTGGCTATCATGGCGTTCTTCGCGTGCTTCGCCGCGGCGACCGTCGGTTTGGTGATCCTCGCCACGTCGCAGCCGGAGGATTTGGTGAGCGCCGATTACTACGGGGATGAACTCAAGTACCAGGGCCGCCTCGATTCGCTCAACCGGACGGCGGCCCTGGGCGCCACCGTGGCCGTGGCCTACGATTCCACCCAACAGGCGATCACCGTCCGCTTGCCCCCCGAGCAAGCGCGACGGCATCCCACGGGCCGGATCCGTTTATATCGCCCGTCCGCCGCGCGGTTAGACCGGGAGGTTCCATTGGCCTTGAGTCTGGTGGGTTGCCAGGTCGTGCCCGCCGGCGATCTGGCCGCGGGGTTGTGGAACGTGCGCGTCGCCTGGACCGTGGCGGGCCAGGACTACTTTTGGGACCAGCGCCTGGTGGTGCCGGGACGCCGGCCATAGCCGGAGACCGCCGTGGAGCTTTGGACCGCCTTCGCCTTGGGGCTGGTAGGAAGTCTGCACTGCGCGGGCATGTGCGGGCCCCTCATGCTGGTCCTGCCGGCCACGGGGCGGAGTTGGAGCGGGTTCATCACTGGTCGGGCACTCTACCACTTGGGGCGGCTCCTCGCGTATGCCGTGCTCGGGGTGCTCTTCGGCGGCTTGGGACGAACGCTGTGGCTGGCGGGGCTCCAACGTTGGGTTTCCCTCGGGGTGGGCCTCGGCATCCTGTTGGGCTGGTGGCTCGGTCCCCGCCTGGGATTGCCGGCCCCGATGGGGCGTGCGCTCGGCTGGGTGACGAGCCGTTGGGGCCGCCTGTTGGACCGGCGCACCCTGCTCTCGTTGGGGCTCTTGGGTGGACTGAATGGCTTCCTGCCGTGCGGCTTGGTCTATGTTGCCGGCGCCACCGCCGGTACCTTGGGCAGTCCGCTCCGGGGCGCGAGCTATATGCTGCTCTTCGGCTTGGGCACGACTCCGATGATGTTGGGCTTGAGCTTGAGCGGACGATGGCTCCGGCGGCTGGCCGGGCGGCGGCCGCAGGCGCTGGTTACCGTGGCGGTCGTGGGGGTCAGCACGCTCCTCATCCTGCGCGGGCTGGGCCTAGGTATCCCGTTCCTGAGCCCCGCCTTGCGGCCGCAAACGCACCCCGCGGCCACCTGCCCCTGCCGCGGGAGCGGTCCTCGAGTGCCGCAAGGCGCCGTTGCCCCACAATTCCCCGCTGCCCCTTCCCGGTTTGGCGCGGGCTCGGGGCCCTGAGGCGCGGGCCCGGGCGGAGCGCAGGGAGCGGTCTGCGCTCCGCGCCCGCGCTACCGGCGCAGGGCCGTCACCGCCTGCTGAAAATCCGCCGGCCACGGCGCCTCGAACTCCAGCCGTTCCCCCGTCCGCGGGTGCGTGAAGCCCAGCCGGAAGGCGTGAAGCATCTGGCGCGGGGCGCGGTAACCGGTCTGTTCGGTCAGGCGTGCGTTGGCTTGTTTGCCGTAGATGCTGTCGCCGACCAACGGAAAACCGATATGGCGGAAGTGGACCCGCACCTGGTGGGTCCGGCCGGTGTGGAGTTGCGCCTGCACCAGGGTAGCGTGAGGCAGCCGTTCCAGCACCCGCCAGGTGGTCCGCGCGGATCGCCCGCCCGCGGCCACCGTCATGCATTTGCGGTGGTTGGGGTGGCGGGCGATGGCGGCCTCGATCTCGCCGCGCTCGGCCGGTAAGCTCCCGCACGCCAGGGCGTGGTAGAGCTTCTCAACCTGCCGGTGGGCGAACTGAAAGGAGAGGGCCACGTGGGCGGCATCGTTTTTGGCGACCACCATCAGCCCGGTGGTGTGCTGGTCCAAACGGTGCACGATGCCCGGCCGCTCCACCCCGCCGATGCCGCTGAGCTGTCCCTGGCAGTGGTGGAGCAGGGCGCTGACCAGGGTGTTCTCCTCGTTGCCCGCGGCCGGATGCACCACCATTCCCGCCGCCTTGTTGAGCACGAGCAGCTCGGTGTCCTCGTACAACACGACGAGCGGCAGGTCGCGCGGAGCCACCGTCGGCGGCTTGGGCGCCGGCCAGGTCACGCTCACCCGTTCGCCGGCGCGCGGGTGGTGCGTCGGTTTGACCGTTTGGCCGTCCACCTGGATGGCGCCCTCGCGGATCAAGCGTTGGATGGTATTGCGTGAGACGCACGGGAAGCGCTGGTGCAGCAGGATGTCCAGGCGGCCGTGGGGAAGGGAGACCTCGACGACCAGATTCTCCGCCGACGCATCCATCGCCGCTCGCTCAGCGCGCGGCCACGCGGGCGCGCCAGAGCAAAAGCCCCGCCGCGAGGACCCCGGCGCTGACGAGCTGGCCCGGGGTGAGGTAGCCCCCGAGGTACCGCACCGGGTAATCGCCGCGGAAGCACTCGACGAACCCGCGGACCAGGGAGTAGGCGATCAGGTACAGGGCAAAGACCTGTCCGTCGAACCCTTTGCGTCGGTACTGCCAAGCCAAGCCCAGGTAGAGGCCCAGGTCCAGCAGCGCCTCATACACGGGGGCCGGATGCACGCCCACCCCTTGGGTCGGATGGTCCACCGGGTAATGAATGGCCCAGACCACCTGGGTGGGGAGCCCGTAGCAGCAGCCGTTCATCAGGCACCCAAACCGCCCGAAGGCTTGCCCCAGGGAAATGCTCGGCGCCAGCGCATCGGCCAACTTCCACAACGGCAGAAGCTTCAGGCGCACGTAAAAGACGCACGCCAACGAGGCCCCGATCAAACCGCCGTAGAAGACCAGGCCCCCATGCTGGATCATGAGGATCTCCCAGACCGGTTTGGGGGCGAACTCCTCCCGCCAATACGAGACGACGTAGAGCAGCCGGGCGCCGGCAATCGCTCCGACCATCAGCCACGGACCCAGGTCCACGACCACCTCGCCCGCCAACCCGTCGTTGAGACAACGGCGGCTGGCCGTCCACAGGCCCGCGAGAAAACCGCAGGCGACGAGGATCCCATACCAATGGACCGCCAAGGTGCCGAGGTGAAAAGCAATCTGTTCCACGCTTACGTCTGCGGCGCAGACGGGAACACTCTACCGGCGACCACCCTTCGTGTCGAAAGGTTTCCGCCGCCGCCGCGCCGGGGCGTGAATAGCCGGACGGCTCGCCGCCGTCCAATGGCTCAGATACGAAGTGTTTGGACGGAAGATCTCAATGATGACGAGGCTGCTGGCGCTGCTGGTGTCGCTGCTCGCGCCGTGGTATTTGGTGGCCCAGGCCAAAGTGGGGCAGGCCGCGCCCGATTTCACGGCGACGGACCTCCAGGGCCAGGCCCACCGCCTCAGCGATTACCGCGGTAAGATCGTGGTGTTGGAGGCCTTCAACCCCGAGTCGCCCTTCTGCGTCAATCACTACCGGGGTGGGGCCATGCAGGCCCTCCAAGCTGATGCCGTCAGCAAAGGCGTGGTCTGGTTGCTGTTCGATCCCATCCCCCCCGGCCAACCCGGGTGTGTGGACCCGGCGACGGCTCGAAAGGAATTCACGCGTTTGGGGAGCAAGGCCAGCGCTTGGCTCGACGACCGCACCGGTCAGATTGGCCGGAAGTACGGCGTGCGCACGACGCCGCAGATGTTCGTGATCAATCCCGACGGGGTTCTGGTCTATCAGGGCGCCATCGACGACCAACCGGTGGCCACTGGCGACCCACGCGCGGCACGGAACTATGTCCGGGCGGCCATCCAGGCCTTGCTGGCCAGCCGCCCGGTAGCCGTGGGTGAGACCAAACCCTACGGGTCCCCAGTGAAATACGCCAACTGACGAGGTCTCCCTTCCGAGCCGTTGGCTGCCCCGGGCCGCCCGATGGCCTCGGGTCGGATGGGTTCGCTAGGCGGGCGGTGGCGGGTCCGAGGTTTTGTCACTTTTGCGGTGGCACACTGGGTGCTCCTCCGACCTGTGGCAACTTTGCGTGAGGTTGCCCATTCGGTTAGGTTAGTATGGGTTACCATCCGCCGGCGATGAGGACAGGCCTCGCCGGCGGATTGCTTTTTTGGGGCGCGCTGCGGAGCGAGGCGGGCGCGCCCGGCCCTGTACCGGTGCCATCGCGTGTCGATGCGCACGCGCAACTCATTTATCAACAATTATTTGCGTTACGCCCCAACGTGCTGGCGTATCGTCGCGCTGATCTGCTCGGCCCACTTGTCCAGCACGGCCTCATCCTCCCCCTCCAGAAGCAGCCGGGCCTTCGGCTCCGTGCCCGAGTAGCGCAAGAACACCCGGCCCCCACCCGCCTTCACCTCGGCTTCGGCCTGGGTGAGCATTTCTGCGACGCCCGGCAACTCACCGAAGGGCCGTTTCTCACGAACGCGAATGTTGATCACTTTCTGCGGAAAGCGCTTCCAGCAAAGCGCAAGCTGGGAGAGTAAGGCATTGCGGGCCTTCATGATGCGCAACACTTGCAGCGCGGCGACCAAGCCGTCGCCCGTGCTGCTGTAATCGCGGAAAATCAAGTGCCCGCTCGATTCGCCCCCAACGCGGAATCCGTGGCGGAGCATTTCGTCCATCACGTGCTTGTCGCCGACGGCGGTGCGGACGACCTGGCCACCCGCGGCTTGGACGGCGGCATCCAGGCCGGCATTGCTCATGACGGTGGCGACGAGGGTTTTCTCCGCCAAACGTCCGGCCTGGAGCATTTCCAAGCTGGTGATAGCCAGGATGTCATCCCCGTCCACCAAGCGCCCCTGTTCGTCACAGAGCAGGACGCGGTCGGCATCGCCGTCATGGGCAATGCCCAGTTGGGCCCGCTGCTCGCGGACGTGGCGGCAGAGTTCCTCCGGGTGCATCGAGCCGCACTCTTTGTTGATGTTGAGGCCGTCGGGTTGAATGCCGTAGGGGATGACCTCGGCTCCCAGCTCGCGCAGCACGCACGGGGTCGCCTTGTAGGCGGCGCCATGGGCACAATCGACCACGATCCGGAGGCCATCCAGGGTCATCCCCTTGGGGAAGGAGGCTTTGGCGTATTCGATGTAGCGCCCGAGGGCGTCGTCGATGCGGATGGCTTTGCCGATCTCCCCGGCCAACGGGCGGATGCTCTCGATGGCGCCGCTGAAGACCAACTCCTCGATCCGGGCTTCGACGTCGTCGTCGAGCTTGTAGCCGTCGGCCCGGAAGAACTTGATGCCGTTGTCGTCGTAGGGGTTGTGGGAGGCGGTGATGACGATGCCGGCGTCGGCCCGGAGGCTGCGGGTGACATAGGCTACCCCGGGGGTCGGCAGCGGCCCGATGAACAGCACGTCCACCCCCATGGACAAGATCCCGGAGGAGAGGGCGTTCTCGAGCATATAGCCCGAGAGCCGGGTGTCTTTGCCGATGACGATCTTGTGGCGCCCGCGCCCGCGGGCGTGGCTCTCGAGGCTCTTGAACACGTGGGCGGCCGCCCGCCCGAGCTTGAGGGCCGTCTCGGCCGTGACCGGTTCGATGTTGGCGGTGCCACGGACCCCGTCCGTGCCGAAGATACGTTTAGGCGGCTTCATCGTGGTGTTTGGGGGGGGCTGTTCGTCACTTCGAAAGGAACCACTTGAACGAAGACTTCCCCCGGGGAGACCCGGCTCACGCTGACCCCGGCGGGGAGATAGACCTGGATCCGCTTGCGCAGGCGTTTGGCCTCCATCACCGTCGTCAAGTTCACGTAGGCCTCGATGTCGCCCGGATGCAGTTGGAGGAGGACGTCCGGCGGGCCGCTGACGCTCACCTCGACCGTCGCCGGTTCAACGCGGAAGACCCGATCGTCCTGGGCGGTGGTCATGACGGTGATCGGTTGGTGGGGGAACAGCCGCGTGCCCATCGGCTTGAGCTTGCTCTGCAAACCGGCGTTGAGCACCCCCCAGATCAGCACCGCCAAAACCAGGGAAACCACCTTCCAACCCGCATTGTTCAAGATAAGGGCGCGCCAAGACATGCTAATCGACTTTGGCTCGCAATGGCTCGATGGCACCCGGGGGTGGCCGCCGAAACCCACCGCGCAGCCACTCCAACAGGGTGCGCGGCTGGGGGGCCTTGACCAGTTGCGAGGTCAGGAAGGAGCGCAGTTCCTCCAGACTGACCCCGCGCGTCAACTGCCCCTTATAGGCGTAGGAAATCGCGCCGGTTTCTTCCGAGACGAGGATGACCAGCGCGTCCGTCTCTTCGCTCAGCCCGATGGCGGCCCGATGGCGGGTGCCCAGTGACTTGTTCAAGTCCTGGCGCTGGGTGAGGGGGAAGATGCAGGCGGCATGGGTGATGCGGTCGCCTTTGAGGATGACGCCGCCATCGTGAATGGCGTTGTTGGGGAAGAAGATCGTCTCGAGCATTTCCGGGGTGGCCTCGCAATCGACCATGATGCCCGATTCCACCACTTCTTGGAGGTGAATCCCCTGTTCGATGGCGATCAGCATTCCGATCCGCACGTCGGCCAAGCGCTCGACCGTCCTGACGATGACCTCGATGTTCTCCCGCTGCTCGCGCACGCTGCCGAAGAACTGAAAGTTGCCCAACTCGGCCAGCATCCGGCGCAGCTCGGGCTGGAAAATGACGATGACCGCCACGGCGAAGAAGGTGAAGAAGTTGCGCAGCAACAAGCTCAGCACCTGGAGGTTGAGGGCGAGGGTCACCGCCGTCAGCACCAGGAGCAGCAGCAGGAAACCGGTCACCACGGGCGCCCCACGCGTGCCGCGGACGAAGTTGATGGCGTAGTAGATGCTTACCGCCAGGATGGCGATTTCCACCAGCGCGCGCCAGTCT
>JAJXTA010000061.1 GCA_021784265.1 bacterium
CGCCCAGTTGCTCCATGTGGCCCTGACCAAGCGCGGCGTCACCCCGATGTGCGGCATCCCGTACCATGCGGCCAACGGCTACATCGCCCGCCTGCTCCGCGCGGGGCACAAAGTCGCCGTCTGCGACCAAATGGAGGACCCGCGGCCCGGGCATCTGGTCAAGCGGGAGGTGACGCAGATCTTGAGTCCCGGGGCGCACTTTGACGAGCGGCTGCTGCCGGCGGAGCGGCACAACTATCTGGCGGCGGTGTATGAGGTGGGAGGGAGCTTCGGGCTGGCCCTTGCCGACCTGACGACGGGAGATTTCCGGGCGACCGAGCTGGCGGCGGAGCCCGCCCTGCTGGCGGAGTTGGACCGCACGGGGCCGGCCGAATTGATTTATCCATCCGAATCCGCGAAGTTGCGTCAGCTTATCACTGCCACTTCCCGGGTGGTCAACGGCCACGACGACTGGGTGTTCGCCCCGGAGACCGCCCAGTTCACCCTGCGGGAGCATTTCAAAGTGGCGACCTTGGACGGGTTTGGCCTGCGGAACCGCCCGGCGGCGATTGGCGCGGCGGGCGCGGTGCTGCACTACCTGGGCCAGCACTTGCGGCGCGACGTGCGGCATCTGACCCGGCTGGTGTGCTATCAACCGGCGGAGTTCCTGGTGCTCGACCAGGGGACGTTGCGGAATCTCGAGGTCTTGGAGCCGTTGCACCGCGATGCCCCGCGCCAGGCCTGTCTCTACGGGGCGGTGAATCGCACCCTCACCCCGATGGGGGCGCGGCGGTTGCGCGATTGGCTCTCCCAGCCGCTGGCGGCGGTGGCGCCGATCCAACGCCGCCAGGAGGCCCTCGAGTCCTGGCTGACCCACCCCGAGGCGCTCGAGCGGTTCCGCCAAGGCTTGGCCGAAGTGCGCGATCTGGAGCGCACGCTGAGCCGGTTGAGCGTGGGCACGGGCAACGCCCGCGACCTGGTTGCCCTGCGCCAGGCCCTGGCCCAGGCGCCGGTCTTGCACGACCACCTTCGGGCGCTGGCCACCACCCCGCCCGCGGAGTTGCTCCCGGCCCCGCCCCTCAGGCCCCGCGAAGGCGCGGAGACCTCGTTGTTGGCCGAGTTGACCGGGCAGATCGACCCCTGTCCGGAGATCGCCGACCTCATCGCCCGCGCCATCGTCGAGGCGCCACCCCTGGCGGTCAAGGAGGGGGGCATGATCCGCGACGGGTTCGATCCCGCTCTGGATGCGCTGCGGCAGGCCGGGCGCCAGGGCAAGGATTGGATTGCCCAACTGCAACAACAAGAGATCGAGCGCACCGGCATTGCTTCCCTCAAGGTCCGGTTCAACTCGGTCTTTGGCTATTACCTCGAGGTCACCAAGGCGAACCTCGAGAAGGTCCCGCCGCATTACGTGCGCAAGCAGACCGTCGCCAACGGGGAACGGTTCATCACCCCGGAACTCAAAGACATGGAGGCCAAGATCCTCGGGGCCGAGGAACGGGGCCTCAAACTGGAGTACGACTTGTTCCTCCAGGTGCGCGAACTGGTGTTGGCCCGTTTGCCGACGCTCCAGCAAACCGCGCGGGCCTTGGGGCAGTTGGATGTCTTAGCCGCCTTGGCCGAGACCGCCCGGGTGCACAATTACTGCCGGCCCAAGGTCGGCGAGGCTGGGGTGTTGCACATCCGCGCCGGGCGCCACCCGGTGTTGGAACAGACGCTCACCGGCGAGCGCTTCGTTCCCAATGACACCGAACTGGACCTGAGCGCGCGGCAAATCGGGCTGATCACCGGGCCGAACATGGCGGGCAAGAGCACCTATATCCGCCAAGTCGCCCTCCTGGCCCTGCTCGCGCACACCGGGTCGTATGTGCCGGCCGCCGCGGCCCAGATCGACCTGTTAGACCGCATCTTCACGCGCATTGGCGCCAGCGACGATCTGGCCCGCGGCCAGTCCACCTTCATGGTCGAAATGAGCGAGACCGCCAACCTCCTCAATAACGCGACCGCGCGCGGCTTGGTGATCCTCGATGAGATCGGGCGAGGCACCAGTACCTTCGACGGGCTGAGCCTGGCTTGGGCGATTGTCGAGCACCTGCACAATCAGGTCGGGGTCAAGACCCTCTTCGCCACGCATTACCACGAACTCACCGAGCTGGGAGCCCGCCTGCCCCGCCTCCATAACTACAATGTGGCGGTGCGCGAGTGGCATGACCAGATCGTCTTCCTGCGGACCATTGTTCCCGGCGCCACGGACAAGAGCTACGGCATTCAGGTCGCCCGGCTGGCCGGGGTCCCCGCCGCGGTCCTGAGCCGGGCCAAGGAAATCCTCCATAATCTCGAGGAAGCCGAGTTGACGCCGGATGGCGCGGTGCGGCCCGTGGCCCGGCACCGCGAACGGCAGAAGCTCAAGGACCTGCCACCACCACCGCAGTTGGACTTGTTTGCCCCGCTCGAGTCCGGGTAGGCGGCGGCGGGTCAACGCAACCGCCTGCTTCCCGGGGACCAAGGCGGGAGTCGTTGAATGCCTCGGGGTCGCTTTGTCGGTGCCGCCGCTCTGGCGGCCCGCGCGGGGCTCGCCGTGGTCGGCCGGCGCGAGGGCGAAGGCCGATTCCTGGCGCCCGTCAGACGCGCGGCCGAGTCAAAACCGGGGGCGGCACAAGGCGGCGTTGGTGCGCCACTCCGCGGTGACCGCCCAGAGGTTAATGGGGCAGGTGTCGTGTCCGAAGCCGATGAAGCGCAGACTCCCATCGCCAAAGGCGTAATTGGCCCCGGCCCCGTTGGCGGTCGGGTGCCGCGCCTCAGCCAGGTCGTCGAGGTATGCGGCATTGGGTTTGAACAGATTCACGTAAAACTCCGTCGAGGTGGCCCCCTTCTCGCCAAAGAGAATCGTGTCGGTGCTGTCGGCGAAGTCGGTGTCCCGAATCGCCACGGCATAGGTGCCGGCCGCGAACCCTTTCCATTCCGTCGGGGTGAGGGTGTTGAGGAAGAAATCGTTGAAGCCATTCTGGATGTAGCTGCGGGGGGCGGCGTCCATGGTGTTGGTGGGGGCGGCGTTGGCGGCCAGGGCCAGCATCGCGGCGTCGTCGGCGCAGAGCAGGAGCCGCGGGCTTTGGAAGTACGGCCCGAGCTGGGCGGGCCAGCCTTGGGCGGCGCCACGGGCGGGGAAGGAGCCGTTATGGTCGGTGGTGTAGAGGCTGGCAGCGAGATCGAGTTGGCGCAGGTTGCTGCCGCAGGCGACGCGCCGCCCGCTCTCCTTGGCCCGGCTCAAGGCGGGCAGCAACAGGCCGGCCAGAATCGCGATGATCGCAATGACCACCAACAGCTCGATTAAGGTGAAGGCCCGGGCGGGGCGCGGCGCAGGCGGGACAGGGCCGGAGGACATGGCGGCGGGGTTCAAGGCGACCGCAGGCGGAAGAAGCGGCTGGCGGCGGACGCCGCGAGACCGACGCGGTTTTGGCCGTTGGTGCTCTGCACGCTGTTGGTGACCGGCGTCCAGGCTGGTTGGATGAGGTTGATTGTCGTCTCCAGGTGATAACTGGGATAATTGGTGGACCAGCCCAATACAACCTGCGCTCCGGTCCATTGGAGTCCGAGGGTGGGCGCCGGCGCCGGCGCCGCCAAAAGCGGCACGATGGCCTCCTCCCAGAACGTCTGATCGTCGGCGCCGACATGGCGGAGGACGATGTTGTTCTGGCGGTCCACCAGGAACGCGGTCGGGATGTCCGGGATGCTGCCCAGGGCGTTTTCCAGGTCCGGCCAACTCATCAGCACCGGGTAATTGACGCCCACTTGGTTCATGAACGCCATGACCACATTGGTTCCGGCGGTGTCCATCGAGAAGCCGACCACGGTGAACCCTTGGGCGGCGTGGAGCTCTTGGAGGGCGATGAAGCCGGGGATCTCCTGCTGGCACGGCGAGCACCAACTGGCCCAGAAGTCCAGCAGCACCACCTTGCCGGCCACGGCGGCGGCGCTGATGGGCTGGCCGGTGAGCGTCACGCCTTGCCACGCCGGGGCCGGGTCCGACGGGGGCGGCGCCAGGCTCAGGTCGATGTTCCCGGCGGCATTGGCCCCGGTGGTGTCGAAGGCCCCGCCCACGGCCAGTTGATAGGTGGCGCCCGCGCGGGCGTAGAAGGTGAGCCGGCTGGTCAGGATCCCGCCGTAATAATCTTCGTCGTCGTTGAAGGCGACCGTGACCAAGCTGGCGAGGTCGGCGCCGGTGAAGACGCCTAAAGTGGTGTCGAAATCGCTCCCCGTGGTGGTCACCGTGATTTCGCCGGAAGCGGGCGCGGTCCAGGACCACCACACCTCACCGCCGCCCGCGTCGAGGAGCACGGCGGGCTCCGGTTCCTGATCGGTCACGCCCACGTTCGAGCCGGTGGTCGCGACCGTGGCGCCAATGAGCGTAATGCGGTTGGCGAACAAGTCGTTGGTGGGCTGCGCGCGCAGCCCGGCCGCGCTCACCGCGCCCGCGACTGCCGCCAACCCAACCCACCGTTTCCAACTTGCGCCGCTCCGCGGCCTGAAACACCAAACCGTATTGTTTGTCATTCCCAAGGTACCGCTGCACAACCCCAATCGGACTTATAGACTGGGGCGGGGCGCCGGAGGTTACAGCCAACCGGGGCCCGCTCGGCGCCGTTCCCGCGGGGCGTTCCGGGCGTTCTTTTCCGGATTCCGGCCTTGCCGGCGCGAGGGTGTGCATGGGGACGCACATTGTCTGGGCGGGCGCTCGGACCTAAGCTGAACTACCTCGTTCCGGAGAGACTCGGCCTTATGCGTAAAGACGTTCGTCGCAGGGCGCTCCTCGCGCGGGGGAGACCGGGGAGGACGCGGGGCTTTACCCTGATTGAGTTGCTGGTGGTCATCGCCATCATTGCGATCCTAGCCGCGTTGTTGCTGCCGGCGCTCACCAACGCCAAGGAGCGGGCCCGGCGCGCTTCCTGCCAGAGCGGGCTGCGCCAGCTTGGCTTGGCGGCGGCAATGTACGGCAACGACAACGGGGACCACGTCCTCTCCGGCGTGCGGGACGACGGCGGCGAGCACACGATCTGGATCGGCACCACCACGTTCAACGCCATCCGCCAATACAGCGCCACCAACATGAGCACCTGCCCCAGCCTGGCCAGCACCTTCCAATACTACCAGTACCCCTACGGCTGGGTCATCGGCTACAGCTATAACGGCGGCCACAAAGCCCCCTGGCCCGGCCAGCCTGGACCGCTGTGGGTTTCCCCGCAAAAATTCACCGACGACCCGGCCCTCACCCTGGCCTGCGACCTGAACCAGTGGGCGCAACCCCAAGGGGGCGTGGGTTGGGTGATCGCCCCGCACGGCGCGGGTGGGGCCGCCAAGCGCCACGGCGTGCCCTTCATCAGTGTGCAGACCCTCACGACCTCAGGCCAGATGGGCGCGGAGGGTGGCAACGTGCTGTTGTTGGACACCTCCGTCCATTGGAAGAACCTCAAACTGATGACCAACTACGCCGCCTCCCAGTTCGGCAGCGGTTACTGGAACGCCTGGTAGGCGCGCCCGGGTGGGCGCTGGCGCCCTGGACCGGGGCGAGCCGGCGTCGGTTACTGCGACACCAACTGGGTGCTCGGAATCACGTCGAACCGGATCACGAACTTCGGCGGAAACCCCTTGGGGGGCACGCTCTCCACGCGTTTGGTGGCCGCCAGCGCCTTGCGCACCGAGTCGTCCCAGCGCGTGTTGCCGGAACCGCTCCGCCACTCGGCCTTGAGCACCTTGCCCGCCGCATCGAGCGAGATCTCGGCTTCGGCCACGAACCGCTGATCGTCCAGGTCTTCCGGGCGATCCCAGTTCGACCGGAAGGCCGCCTCGATCTGGCTCTTGTAGTAGGCGACGACCGCGTTGGTCTCGGGGGTCGGCGGCCCGGCGTCGAAGCTAAAGGCGGGCAAGGTGTCCGGCGGCGGGGCGTCGGGGGCCGGGGCCACCGGCGGCGGAGCCGAGGCGGCGACGGGAGGCGGGGCCACGGGCGATGGGGCGACCGGGACCCGGGCCTGCTCGACCGGCGGCGGGGTGGCTGGCTTCGGTGGCGTCGCTTTCGGTTCGAGCTTGGGCTCGACCTTCTTGGGCGGTGGCGGTTTGTTCTCCTTGGGCACCAACAAGACGCTCAATTCCCGGAGGCGATGGCCCAACATCCCCTCGTGCGCCGCCCAATAGGCCCCCAACCCGAGCGCGAGGGCATGCAGTCCCACCGAGAGAATGAGATTGACCTTGGCCGAGCTTTTCTTGCGTCGGCGCGGCTGAAGGGGGACCATCGTTTCCATAAAGGCTAGAGGCTGGCCGGGGCGGCGCTGGGCCGTTGGGTGGCCAGGCCGACCTTGGTCACATCGGCGCGTTGGAGCGCATCCAGGACGCTGACCATGTTTTGGTAAACCACCGCGCCGTCGCCGTGCACGACGACGCTAGCCTCGGGGTCCTCATGTTTGAGCCGCACCAGCTCGCGGTAGAGGGCGGGCAGTTCCAACCGCTCCCCGTTCAGGTAAATCCGCCCATCCGCCTCGACGATGAGGTAGTTCGGCTTCTTGGGCGGGGCTTTGGCGGGGGCCTGATGAGTGGGCAGGTTAAGGTCCAGGTCATTGACCATTGGCGCCGTCGTGATGATGAAGATCACGAGCAACACGAAGGCCAGATCGAGCAACGGGGTGATGTTGAGCTCGTGCATCGTGTGATGATGCGACTTGGCGAAGCGGCGGAGGGCCATGGCCGGGTGGTTCAGCGGGCGCCGGGCAGCGGCTCGGTGGCCAGACTCACTTTCACGACGTTGGCCTGCTGCAGCACGTCCAGCACCCCCATCACCCGCTGGTAGCGGATGTGGCTGTCGCCCCGCACGATTACACTCAGGTCGGGGTCGGCGCGCCGCATCTGGATGATCGCGGGGAGGAGCGTGTTCAGATTCACCGGCCGCATGTTGAGGAACAGGTTGCCTTGCCCTTCCACGCTGATGAAGTTCGGTTTGCGCGGGGGGTCTTTGGGCCGGAGCGTGGCGGTGGGGAGATTGAGGTCCATGTCATGCACCAACGGGGTGGTGGTGAGGACAAAGATCACCAGCAAGACGAACGCCAGGTCGAGCAACGGGGTGATGTTGATCTCGCTGAGGGTCGTGTGGTGGGACTTGGAGTACCGCTTCATGGGAACGGGCCGAACCTCTCGGCGCCCTCACTGGCCCAGCGAGGGCTCGGCCACGCCGAGCAACGCCGCTCCTTCTGGGTCGGGGGCGATGTCCGCCGACGCCAAGCGTGCCGCGGGGCGCTCGCCGGCCAGGCTCACGCCGGTGGCCGAATCGACGCATTGGTGTTCGAGATGCGTCGCCAGCTCCGAGGCGAAGTCATCCAGCTCCTGGGTGAGCGCGCGCACCTGGGTTACCATCAGGTTGTAGGCGAACATGGCGGGGATGGCGACCAGCAGGCCGATGACGGTGGCGATCAGGGCGCCCGCCACGCCGGGGGCCATCGCCGTGAGGGTGGCGGCGTTGGCCTTGGCCACCCCCGAGAACGTCTCCATCACCCCCCAGACGGTGCCTAACAGACCGATGAACGGTCCGCCCGCCACCGCGGTGGAGAGGATGATCATCCCCCGCTCCAAGGCCATGCCCTCGCCGCTGACGGTCCGTTCCATGGCCACGCGCACGTAGTCGAAGGCCGGCCGGGAAATCCGCGCACCCACCCCCGCCCGCGGCCCGCCTTCGGGGAGGTGAGCGCCCAGCTCCTCGCCGGCGGCCCAATAGACCTCGTAGGCCGGCGCGCCGTCGAACTCCTTCTTTTCCTGAAACAAGGCCAGGGGATGCCGGGTGGCCCGGTAGGCGGCGTAAAAGCGGCGGGACATCCGGCGCGCCCGGAGCAACTGGCGGGTCTTGGTGATGATCACCGTCCAACTGAAGAGCGAAATGAGCGCCAGCAGTCCGATGGTGACCTTGCCCTCGGGCGTCGCCTTCTCGAAGGCGAACTGGAGGGCGCTGCCAAACATAGGTGTCAAGCCAATCGTTATCATAATCATGTCGTTGTCCACAGCGGCGGGCGGGTCACCGGGCCACTGTTCGCGCCGCCTAAAAAAGTAAAAGCCGCCGGCGGCAGGCGAAAGTTCCCAATTGTAAACTTTGTGTGACGCCCGGGTCACAGGCTCGTGGCGCGTCATCCCCCGGTTGTTGACCGCGCGCGATCCGGGTTGGGCGACCGGGCAGGTGTGGGGCGGTTGCCCGCTTGCGCCGGGGCAGCGGCAGCCCGCGACCGGTAACCGGTCGCCGCGCCCCCGATCTCTGACGTTCGCCGCCCGGTTGCCCGCGACGCCGCAGGCTTACCCGCGGCAGGCGGGGCGTGGTCGCTCCGTGCGCGCCGGGGTGATTGGTGCGGGGATGTTGTGTGGGGAGGAGGGGACGACGGTTCGTGGCGGTGCAGCCCGCCTCCTGGCCTGCTCCCTGAGGGAGAAAGCACACGACACGCCGTGAGACGGGCCGGCGTTCTCACCGGTGCCCCCATTCCATTCGGACGTTGACTCCGCCGCCGTCGCCGCTAGGCTGGGGCCGCATGAAGTCGCGTGGTCTTCGGGCTGTACTATTACGGCTCCCGCGGGTGCGTCCCCGGGCTCCCACGGTGGATGACTCGGGACCGGATTCGAAGAGGAGGGCGGGAGCAACTTATTCACCTTTGAAGGTAATGACCCGATGGACGAAACAGACCCGTTTGGGCTGGAACCCCCGAAGTCGGAGCCGCCGCCGCCAGGGCCGCCGGTCTATCTGCCGTGGGGTTGGCCACCAACCTGCCCAGTCGGCGCGTTCACATTCACCAATTATGCGGGTGCGGCGAATGCAAGCTATCAGGCTTCTACCAACGTAACAGTGCAGCTCCGTGTGAAAGTGCAGCCAACTATAGACGTCCGAAAGCCTCGTCCTCCGTCAGCGGCGATTGAAATTGGACTCCGGAGACCTTTGCCGTGGTGGCTGGGGGGACAGAGACGGCACCGATAACCCTCGGCTGACCAGTAGCATGTTGTTGTCACCCACGGACCCTGCCTCATCGACCTCGGCGCGAAAGGCGAGCCCGCTGGTGAAGGCGGAGACAGTGGGCTTGCCCGGGGCCAAGGCCGTCGTTGACTCGGCGCGACTTCGCGTGAGGCGCGTTACCTTCGCAAGGCCCTTCCTGTACGGCTTGTGCCCCGTCGTGATTCGGACACTACTGGTGGTTGCGGGTGCGACCACCGCGCCGGTGGTCCACCCTCTCACGATCGCGATCATCACTTTTGGCGATGCGTCTGGTGCCACGAACGTCACGGCCTGGGAGGAAGGCGTGGCCGAGCTTATCCGCAGCCAGTTGCGGGAAGTGGGATCTGTTCGGGTCCTGCCGCTAAGCTCGGTGGAATATGGAGTGAGAGAGATGGGTCTGCGGGACGGACCACCTCGGGCACCGGATGGGATCCGTCAGTTGGGCCGAGTAATCGGTGCCGATGTTGTGCTGACAGGGAGCTACCGACGTACCGGGGCTCAATGGCGGCTGACGGTACGGACG
>JAJXTA010000062.1 GCA_021784265.1 bacterium
CCACTACCTGCAACGCAAGAGTTACGAAAAGGCCCGACTCTGGTTGGAGGGGCGCGAGGCGGAGAACGTGCGCGGCGGTTGCCGCCCGCCCCCTGCCACGGGTTGAGCTATGGCCGAGGACACCATTGCGGCCATCGCGACGCCGCTGGGCGAAGGCGGCTTGGCGGTCATCCGGGTCTCCGGGAGCCGGGCCTTGGCCATCGCCGACGCCTGCTTCGTGCCGCGGGGGCGGTCGGCGCCCCAGCTTTCCCAGGCCGCCAGCCATACCGTCCATTTCGGCCGGATCCTCCGCGACGCTGAGGTGGTGGATGAAGTCTTGGTGACGGTGCTGCGCGCCCCGCGCACGTACACCCGTGAAGATACGATCGAGGTTTCCTGTCACGGCGGCTTGCTGCCGGCCAAACTGGTGCTCGACACCCTGCTGGCCCACGGTGCCCGGCTGGCGCATCCCGGCGAGTTCACCAAGCGCGCGTTTCTCAACGGGCGCTTGGACCTGACCCAGGCGGAGGCGGTCGCCGACGTCATCCATGCTCGCACGGAGCTGGCCCTGACGGCCGCCCAAGAGCAACTGGCGGGCAAGCTCTCCCGCCGGGTCAACCAACTCCGCGACGATCTGCTCCATATCCTCGCCCACGTCGAGGCCCATATCGATTTTCCGGACGAAGACATTGCTCCGGATACCCGCGCCGCCCTGCACGACCGCCTGGCGCGGGGCCAGGCGTTCCTGGACCAACTGCTGCATTCGGCGGACGAGGGTCAACTCCTCCGGCGCGGCTTGCGGGCGGCCATCGTCGGACGCCCCAACGCTGGCAAGTCCAGCTTGCTGAACCAACTCTTGGGCCGGGACCGGGCCATTGTCTCCCCCATCCCGGGCACCACCCGCGACACCATCGAGGAGACGGCGAATATCCGAGGGCTGCCCGTGGTCTTTGTGGACACCGCCGGCTGGCGGACCGCCCAGGACGAGATCGAGCAGGAGGGTGTGCGCCGCGCCCGCGAGAGCGCCGCCCGCGCGGAGCTGGTCCTGCTCGTGGTGGACAACGGGGAGCCGCTCTCCCCGGCGGAGACGGCCGCCTTGGCCGAGTTCGCCGCGCGCAAGCGCATCGTGGTGCGGAACAAGAGCGATCGGCCCCCGCGCCTCGAGCTCCCCGCGGGAACCGCGGGACCGGTGGTCGCCATCTCCTGCCTTACCGGGGCTGGGATCGAAACCCTCAAGGACGCCATTAAGGAGTTGGTGTGGGCGGGGGAGATCCGAGCCGAAATGCTCGAAGTCATGATCAACGCGCGGCATCAGGCCGCCTTGCGCCGGGCGCGCGAAGCCGCCGCGCGCGCCCAGGCGGCGCTGGACGCCGACCTGACCCTCGAGTTGGTGGCCGTGGACCTGCGCGCCGCCGTCAACGCCGTCGGCGAGATCGTCGGCCAAACTGCCACCGAAGACCTGTTGGACACCATCTTCAGTCAATTCTGCATTGGCAAATAGGCGCGGGGACCGTGCGCGCTCCCCACCCTCACTGGTACTGCAACTGGAGGTCGGTCGGTCCAGGGGTCAGCCGCACTAAGCGCAGGGCCCGCCAGTAGCGCAGTCGATAGAATTGGTTGCTCGCTGGCGCCGGGAAGGTGAGCGTCTGCGCCACCGGGTCCACCGTCGCGGCGGGGGCATCCACGTACGGGCCGGCCGGCGCGTTGGCGGTCTGGAGCACCGGCACCACCACCGTCGTGGATTGGGTGGCGATGATGTTGGTGATCCAGGCAAGGTGGGCCGAGACGCGCGTCGCGTATGAGGCGCCCGGTTCAGCAACGGGTCCGTTGGGAATCGGCTGCCAGTTCCCTTCTCCGCCCAGATAAAGGCCGCGGCCATCAAAGACCGCGGCCTCGAACCCGGGGCCGTTGTTGGTCGTGTTGTACGGACCGGTCACGGCGTAGTTGATGCCGGCCAGGGCCCAGGTCGGCCCCCGCGGGAGGAAGACCGCGCCCCCGGAATCACCCCCGGCCAGACACGGCACATCCTGGGCGGTGTTCGGATCGAACGTGGCCTCCAGCAGCGGCCCGAACCCGACGCCACCATCCACCACCGCCTCGACGACGTTCGCGCCCCAGCGCATCAGGCCGTCGTCCGTACCCCAGAACCAGCCTTTGAGCACTGGCCCGGCTTGGTTGGTGAGGATCAGCGCGTCGCCGCGGGACGCCCCGCGTCCGAACACGACCAGTGATTTGCCCACCTCGTCGCTAGCGCTGTAGAGCGGGGCGAAGAGGGGGAGAACGCCATAGACTTTCCAGATCGCCAGATCGCTGGCCGGGTCGGTGAACGAATCGATGGCGGGGTAACTGGCGCCCTGAAAAAGGAACGGAGCGCCGACCGTGCCGCCGACGTGTTTGGCGGTGAGGAACAGATTCGAGGCGATGGGGGTGCCCAGGAAGCCGCCCCACTGCCCCTCATATTGCCAGCCGCTGCCCGCCAGCGTCCCACTGGGGGCGTTGGTGTGGTACGCCGGATCGCTGGTGTCATAGAAGATCATCGCCTGCAGCCTGCCAGCCGCTCCCGTCGCTAAAACCAACATGATGCCGCCGATGCCCCAACGCGCGTTCACCGGCCCACCGTGGCAGCCGGCCTCCACGCCGTCAATCCGCCACCGCACCGCCAGCGGGGTCCGCGCCCAAGCGCCCCGCCCGGGGATGTTCCGCGGCTTTGATCTTGCCAGGGGCGCCTCCTCGTGGAACTCTCCCCGGCATGCGACCGTACCGGCATCCGTGTTGGGGGGCTGAACCGCTCGTGTCGCCAAGAACCTCGGGCTCTTGTCCGGTTTCAGGCGGGCCGCCCCGCCGTTGTGGCCGGGTTCTCCTCCAAACCCGGGTTGCCCGCCATGTGGTCGAATCCCTGGCAGGTCTTGAATCGGGGGAACTATGTCGCAGCGAGCGATGATGAGGCACTCGGTATTCGTCGAACCGAAGGTGTATCCGATTTGGTGCTGGAACGCTCACACGCGACGCGCCCGCAGCCGTGAAAAGCTCCGGGCGCGCGCCGAGGCGTTTATCAACGAAATCGGAGCCGACACGGTCGTCTCGGTCGCCGAGCACGCGCCGCTCCTGGGCGCCTTCACCGTTGTCGTTTGGTATCGAGAGATGACGGACGACGGCGGGTTAGTGGCGCGGGCGGTGGAGGCCGAGCACACCGCCTAAGACACCGGGGCCAACACGGTTCGTGTCGCGGAGTGCCGCCGTCGCCCACGACCGCCGCCCCCTTGGGGACCGGGCGATGGCGCGGCGCCGGTTCCGCCGCGACGCGGCCGTGGCCCGGGTCAATGAGCGAGGGCGCGCTGAACGTCCGTCTCGAGCGTCGGCGATGGCCACGAGGCCAAGCCTATCCGGCCCCGCGCGGAGAATCGCCGTTACCCGGGATCGGGTATTGTTGGGCCAAGAGCGGTGGTAGCCAATAGCGTTCGGTTTCCGTCACTTTCTTTGGGCTCGACCGAACCTCGGCGGCGTCAACGGAAACCGGGCCCTGATTCGGCGGACCAATCGTCGGCAAGATCTTTGGGCGGTGGTGGCTTTCTCATGTCCAGCCGTATGATCTCGAACAGCACACAGGTCAGAAAGCCGTTCGCGCTCTCGAGCCGGGGTAGCAACATCGCCTCCAGCTCCCGGTGAACCTGCCCCATCATCGCCCCGATGATGAGCCGGTCCTGGGTGGACGTTTTGACCCTGCCAGCCCGCGAGACCGCCCGTTCCCATTGGGGATTAAGGTAAGCCAAGTCGGGAATGGCGCCGCTCTCCAGCAGGCGCCGGCGGGCCTTGCGGAACAGTTGAACCACGGGGTGATCGAGCTTCCGCTGTACGGCGAAAGTGAGGAGGAAAACCCAATCGGCGGCGGTGTCCAGGATCGAGTTCGTCAGTCGATCATGGTTCAGCGGGCCAACACTCGACGGCTGGTCGGGCTGGGAGTTGGTACAAACCGCTTCGAAACACCCGTTGGCGTCCGCGTAGCCGAGCTTCTTTTGGTATTCGAGGGGATTGGGTCTGACGAGCAGATTCCAGATCAACAGGGCGTCGTTGGCCTCCTGTCCGAACTCGCAGTCCGCGGGGTTCTGAACCTCGTCGTCCACCACCTCTCCTCGCGCCAGCACCGTGGGCCACCACAGGAGCTTGATCTCCCGATGCCCGATGCAGATCCGGTCCGGCACCTGGAGGAACGCGAGGTGGACCAGCCAATCCTGCACGTATTGCACCAGCGCACCCGTGGAGTTCCGGCCGGTCGGGATTCCCCGCGCGTGGCATCGCATGCTGAAACGATCGAGCCCCTCGTAGAGATAATGCTCCACCCGGACGATCTCGACACCGGCGGGGGCGTCCCGCAGCCAAGCCCGCACCAGGTCAAGTTCACCCGTCTCCGAGGAAATGACAATGCCTCGAAACTTCCCTTCGGCGAACATGTTCCTCTTGTATCTCGTACCGGCGGGCTTTTGACAAGCTCTCAGTGGACAGCGTCGGCCCAGCGTTCGGCGGTTGGCGTGGCACCGGCATCGACGCGGAGGCCATCCCCACGCGCGGCTGCTGGCTGCGGGGCCTCATTCAATGGTCACCATTCGCGTGGCAAGCGCCCCGGCCGCTGGTTGACGCGCGCGGCTTGGTTCCGAGCCGCGACCGTGAGGGAGCGGGAACACTGACCGCCCGACGCCCCTTCGGCGCGTGAGCTCAATGGGCTACCGGACTGCGCCGAAAGAACGCCGCTGGCCCTCGCCCGGCCCCCCCCAGGCTCACCGCGCCAAGCGATAGCGGAGCAAGAGACTCGTGCCCGGCCGCGGCAGACGCAGCTCGAGACCCGAAGTCAACTCGTGTCCCGCCAACCGGCGCTGGCGGCGTTGGCGGTGCTCGTCAACGAAGTCCACCGCGTAGGTTGCGCCTGGGTTCAGGGCGTGCAAGGCAACCATCAGGGCCGGATACGGCGAGGCCGCCCGCCGAAACGCCACCACCTCCCCGGCCTGCAAATCCGAGCGGTGGAGTTGCCAAGCCGCCCAGGCGTCCTCCCCGGCGCTCACCTCAGTGAGCGGGTAGAAATCACCATACCAATACTTCTGGTCCTCCTTTGCCTCCGCCACCGCCGCCTGGGCTTGCTTCAGAGAAAAGCCGGGGTCCAGAAAACCGAATTGGTAGATGCCGCCCGCCGTGGCCGCGCTCCGGCTGGCGTAGGCGTCGGAACTCCAATCACAGGCCGTGAACAGCGGCACGTAGAGGCTCAACCCGAGGGTCTGGGTCTGGTTCCAATCCGGATGGCCGGGGGAACACCCGGTATCGCTCCGCCACAGGGGCACGGCCCGTTGGCAGGTCTCCAGGTCGATCCGGCGCCCGCCGCTGGCGCAGTTGTCGATCATGAGCCCGGGATGCCGCGCCCGCAGGCCATCCCATAAGGCGTATTGGCCCTCGACATAACGAATTTCCGTCATGCCTTGGCGGTCGGGCGCGTCGTTGCGCCGCCAAAACTCGAGCGGATCGATGTTGAAATCGTTCCGGTAGGTATCCAGGCCGAACTCCGTGATCCGCTGCGACAACAGGTCCGTCAGCCATTGCTGGGCCGCCGGCTCGTTGAGCTTGAACAGGCCCCCACGACTCCCTCCCAACACGAACTCCGGATGCTCGCGCGCAATCGCCGTGCCCGCCGCCACCCGCTCGGGCTCGAACCAGAGCAGGAACTTCAAACCCAGGGCATGACAGGCGTCGCTCAGCGGACGCAGGCCCCGCGGAAAACCTTCCGGTTTCGGGAACCAGTTGCCGACGCCATTGGGAAAGCCGCCCGGGAACCAGGCGGCATCCAGCCAATGCGTATCGCAACCCACAGCATGGGTGAATTGGGCCGCGCGAAGCTGGCCCGCCTCGGTGCCCCAGTCGGGTCGGCGGCTGCTGTAACGGTCGAAGCATTGCAGCGCGAAGGGCAGGCGGAGCGGACGACCGGCCTGGCGCGGGGCGTACTCGAACAACAGCAGCCGGCGAAACCGGTTGTGGGCCACCATCCGGTCACCCCGCCAGACCAGGATGAGCATCCGCGGGCTCCGGATCCCTTCCCCGGGATGCAACCGCAGGTGGGTCCGTTCCTGACCGGCGTGGAGACGGGTCGGCCCCGTGGCGGCGCGTTCCAAGCCAGCCGCCCATTGCCCGGACCAACCCACGGCCGTGATCAGCCCCTCCCCGCCATACTCGAGGTTGAAAAACGGAAAGGCCCCGTTCGACGAGCGTCCGCCACTGGGGGCAAAGGCGAGGGTTTGGCCCGCTGCCAGCGGCGTCGCCATCGGGAGAAAAGACCGCGCCCCGCAGACGTCCCCGACCAGTTGGTGCAGGAGGGCTGGCCGGGTGGACAACCCGGTGCGCGCCCGCACGTCCAGCGCCTGGATGTCCTCCAGCAACAGCGTGTCGGCCGTTCCATGATTCGTGAAGCAGAGCAGCCACTCGACCGCGGGGTAGCGGCGAAAGGCCCGCACCTGCGCCGCCACCTCGAGCCCCGTCCGCGGGTCCGTCCACGACACCCAGTGCTCCACAACCCGCGGGGTGACCGTCGTTTGAACTGTCCGCGGCCAACGCGGTAGCAAGGCGGCCGAGGCGACCCCGTCGTAGCGAAAGGAAAAGGGCGGGCCGCCGGTGATGAACAAAGGCCGGTCGTCGTCGGCCCACACCGTCCGACCATCCGCCAGCTCCACCCGCGCGTCGGCCCAGTCGGCTTGGTCATAGGCCGGGCCGTCGGGGGTCGTGTCCACCTTGAGCACCAGCTCACGTGTGCCCGCGGGCAGGTCCACCTCGACCGGCTGGGGCGCGCTGCTCCCGCGCAGGGTCGGGGTGTGGAGCACCTCCCGCCCGGCGACCTCGATCCGGAACTGGACCGAGCCCCGCACGCCCCCGGTGTCGTAATTGTTGTCCACCCCGACGACGGCCCGGAATGTCCGGGCCCCTTCCGGCAGGTGGAGGACGATCTCGCTGTTGGCGTGCGTCCCCAGCCCATGGTGAAACCCTCGCGGGCCCAGCCGCAGCGGGGTTTCCATGCACGACTGGCCGAAGCGGAGGACGTTGTAGTCCTGGCGTCGCAGCTCCACCTCGACCGCCGGAGTGTGAGCGGCCGGGCGTGTGCCGGTGAACGCCAGCCGAGCCCAGTCCTGCATCGCCTCCAGCTCCGCGGGCCCGGCCATCAGGCTGTCCGCCGGGGCGTCGGCGGGGATGTCGGGAGGCTCGCTCGCTCGCCCGGCGGTCAACCAGACGCAACTACAAACTGCTAGCGCGACCGTTCTGAGGGGCATCATGGGTGTGAACCATACTGCATCCGGCTCCTTGCTGGCAACCCAGGGTAGGGGCGACCGGTATGACCTCGGCTGCCGGTCCGAATGCCGGGTTCCGCTCCCCAGTGCCGGCCGGAGGTCGCGCGGGCTTCAGTGACTTCGCCCACGGTCTTCCCGGGGCAGGCACTGACTCGTGGGGCTCATCGACCAGGGTTCCCAGCGTCGAGGCCGCCAGCGGGTTCCCCTTTCCCAGACGGGGTCTGACCCCCCGCTGGGAGGGTGGGTACCCCCACCGCTGGGTGGTCTCCGCCTACGGATGGTTCGTGCCGGCCTTCTCGGCGGCTTTGAGCTTGTCGAGGTCCGAGGCTTTGATGATTTCCGGCTTGGCGCCGGCCTTCAACTCGGCGGCGGAGGGCACTTTGATGATGTCGCTGGTGATGGACTCATTCACCGCGGGTTTGATGCTCAGGAGCTCGACCTCGAAGATCAGGGTGCTGTCGGGGGGGATGATGCTGCCGTAGCCGCGCTCGCCGTAGGCGAGGTTGGGGGGGACGAAGAGTTGCCACTTGGCGCCGGTCTTCATCAGCGGCAGGGCCTCGCGCCAAGCGGCCATCACGTGACCGAGGTTCAACGTCGAGCTCCCCCCGTGCTTTTCGCTGCCGTCGAACTCGGTGCCGTTGACCAGCGTGCCACGATAGTGGACCACCACCGTATCATTGGTCTTCGGTGAAGCGCCATTGCCGGGGGTGACGATCTTGTACTGCAGGCCACTCGGGAGGGCTACGACGCCGTCGCGGCTCTTGTTGGCGGCCAGGAACGCCGCGCCCTCTTTCTTGGCCTTTTCCCCCTGCTCCTTGCGTTCGGCCTGGAGTTTGGCGGACTGCTCGCGCCGAAACGTCATGATGGCCTCGGTCGCGTCCGTTTCCGTGAGCAGGGTTTTGCCGGCCAAGGCGTCCTGGACCCCGCGCATCAGGGTCTGGGGATCGATGTCCACGGACTGGCGTTTGAAGTTGCCGCCCAAGCTCATGCCAATGCTGTAACTGAGCTTCTGCTTGGGGTCTTTCAGATCAGGGGAATCGGCGGCAGGGACGGTAGTCACCCACCCGCCCAACGCCAGCAATGCAATCACTCGAACATTCATGCGATGAATCAATCTCGGTTCAGCTTTCCAGAAGCGACGGGGTGTTTCAACCCCTTTCTCCATGGTATTCCTGCACGGTCTTGACGCCGTAGCCGCTGCGTTTCAGGGCGGCGATGCCCAAGGCCGCCGCCTTGGCCCCGCTCAGCGTGGTCATGATCGGGGTGCCGGTATAGACCGCGGTGGTCCGGATCCGGACCTCGTCGGCGCGGGGCACCTGGCCGGAAGGGGTGTTGATGACCAGTTGGATTTCGCGGTTTTTGAGGAGGTCCAGGGCGTTGGGACGGCCCTCTTGCAGCTTGAAGACCCGCTGCACCTTGAGGCCGGCGTCAGTCAGCACCCGTGCGGTACCACCGGTGGCGACGATCTCGAAGCCCAGCTCGGCGAAGAGCCGGGCCACGTCCGCCGCCTGCGCCTTGTGCGCGTCGCTCACGCTGATGAAGACCCGGCCGCTCAGCGGCAACGGCCCGCCGGCCGCCATCTGCGACTTGGCGTAGGCGATGCCCGGGTCCGCATCCAGGCCCATGACCTCCCCCGTGGACCGCATCTCTGGCGAGAGCAGAATGTCTTGCCCGTGAAACCGGTTGAAGGGGAACACCGATTCTTTCACCGCCCAGTAGGTGGGCCACCGTTCCTGGGTGAATCCCAGCTCCGCCAGGGTCCGCCCGGCCATGACTTTGGCGGCCAGCTTGGCCAGGGGCACGCCAATGGCCTTGCTCACGAAGGGGACGGTGCGAGAGGCGCGGGGGTTGACTTCCAGCACATAAACCGTGCTGCCCTTGACGGCGTATTGCACATTCATGAGCCCGACCACCTTCAACTCCCGGGCCATCTTATGCGTATAGGCGCGGATCGTCTCGAGGGTGGCCGGTGGGAGCGTGTGTGGGGGCAGCACCATGGCCGCATCACCCGAGTGCACCCCGGCAAACTCGATGTGCTCCAGCACCCCGCCCAGCACGATGTGTCCCTGGGCCGGGTCGTCGAAGCGTCCCACGTCCGCGATGCAATCCACGTCCACTTCGGTGGCGTCTTCGAGGAACTTATCCACCAGCACGGGGCGTTCGGGTGAGGCCTCCACCG
>JAJXTA010000063.1 GCA_021784265.1 bacterium
TGATGGCGTGAACGATGCCCCCGCCTTGGCGGCCGGGGATATCGGCATCGCGATGGGAGCGGCGGGCAGCGAAGTGGCCATCCATAGCGCGACCATCGCCCTCATGAACAACGACCTCCGCCGCCTCCCCTTCCTGGTGCGGTTGTCTCGGAGCACCCGCGCGGTCATCAACCAGAACCTGTTGTTCGGGGTCTTGTTCATCATCGGCGGCTGGACGTTTACGGCCTTCGGTTACATCACCCCGATCGTGGCGGCGATCATGTACAACCTCGGCTCGTTGGTGGTGGTCTTCAACAGCGCCCGCTTGGTGCGCCAAGGGGAAGAGTTGGAGCCGTTCATCGCCCCGGCGCCGCCCCGCACTTCGGGCTGAGCCTGCCGCGGGCGGGCCTCGCCGCCCTTCCGGGCGGGGGAGCCAGCCCGTGGGCCGCCCGCACCCGGGGTCGTCGTTTGTCGCTTGGAGAGACGCCCGCCCGCCCCTACATTACCGGCCATGCGCGTGGTCACAGTCCGGCTGGGTGAGCGGAGCTACTCGATCAAGATTGGCCGCCATCTTGGCGCCCGGCTCGGCGCCGAATGCGCCCGCCTGGGGTTCGCCGCCCGCTGCGCCGTCATCACCGATACCCACGTCGGCCCGCGTTACGCCGCGCCGGCCGTCCGCAGCCTCCAAGCCGCCGGGTTCGAACCGGTCGTGGTCACCGTGCCGGCCGGCGAGCCGGCCAAGTGCCTCAAGGTGGCGGCGGCCTGCTACGACCAGTTGGCCGCGCACCGGTTGGAGCGGCGCTCGTTCATTGTCGCCTTGGGCGGGGGCGTGGTGGGTGATGTGGCGGGGTTCGTGGCCGCAACCTACCTTCGCGGTTTGGCGCTGGTCCAGGCGCCCACGACCCTGTTGGCGCAGGTCGATAGCTCGGTGGGAGGCAAGGTGGGCGTGAATCTGAAGGCGGGTAAGAACCTCGTCGGGGCCTTTCATCAACCACGGTTGGTGCTGTGCGATCTGGACACGCTGGCCACTCTTCCCGCCCGGGAGTTTCGCGCCGGCCTGGCTGAGGTCATCAAGTATGGCATCATCGCCGATGCCGCCCTGTTCGGGCGGCTGGAGCGCCAGATGCCGCGGCTCCTGGCGCGCGACCCCCAGGTCCTCGCCCCCGTCATTCAACGCTGCTGCGAGATCAAGGCCGCGGTCGTGGGAGAAGACGAGACCGAGAGTGGTCGGCGGGCGATTCTGAACTTCGGGCACACCATCGGGCATGCCCTGGAGGCCATTTCCGGCTACGGCACCTATCTGCACGGGGAGGCCATCGCCATCGGCCAAACCGCCGCCGCCCGCCTCTCCGCCGCCGTGCTGGGGCTGCCGCCGTCGGCGGTCGCCCGGGTGAGGGAGTTATTCCGGCGGGCGGGTCTGCCGACGGAAGTCCACCTGCGCCCCCGCGCGCTGGTCCGGTTGTTGGCGGCGATGCGGTTGGACAAAAAGGTTGCGGGCGGCGAGGTCCGCTTTGTTCTGGCTCGCCGGCTGGGGGAAGTCGAGTACGGCCAGCGGGTGGGTCTGGAGGCGATCCCTCCCAGCCTGGCCGCGGCGGAAGGCAATCCCGCACAAACTCCTTTACAATCGGCCGCGGGGAGCTAAGCTTGGGGCGTACAAGACGCATTTATTATGCAAAACAAGGTTTCTTTGGTGGCCGCCGCGGCGCTCTTGGGCCTGCTGGCGGTCGGTTGCGCCGGGCCGGAGCAAAAGCTCGGACGCGGGATCAACAACGCGACCGAATTCGCCCGCATGGGTGAGTTGCGGCGGTCGGTCGAGCAGACGGCCTTGTTCGACGGCGCGCCCACCGCCTACACTACGGGGTTCTTTCGCGGCATCGACCGCAGCCTCATTCGGACGATGGTGGGGGCCTTCGAGATCGCGACCTTCCCCATCCCGAGCTACGATCCTTATCTGAAACCGGGGTGCCCCATCATGCCCGACGCCTCGGTGGACCCGGTCTTCCCCGACAGCTACACCCCGCACCTGATCTCCGACACCACCTTCGAGCCGGATGCCGCCCTGGGGTTCAGCGGGGGTGACATCGTGCCCTTCATCCCCGGGAGCCGGTTCCGGGTGTTTGACTACTGAGCGGGGAGCGTGACCGAGACCCCGAAGGGGTCGGCCGCGCTCTGGCGGTGAGTAGCCCCAGCGTGCGCCAACAAGGGCGGAAGGGGTGTCCGTGGGAGTGCCGTCAACCGCGCCCCAGCCGACCTTCCCATGCCGGTTGATCTCGAACGCCGCTCGCCTTGCAAGGTCAACTTGCTGCTCAACGTCCTGGGCAAGCGCCCGGACGGCTTCCACGAGCTGGAGACGGTGCTGCAACCGGTGGCGGTGTTCGATTCGCTCCATTTTACCCGCACCGCCGAGGGTGTGGCCTTGACGTGCAGCGAGCCCGCCCTGCCGACCGATGCCGCCAATCTGGTTCACCGGGCCGCGACCGCCTTCCTCACGACGGCTGGAGTTCCCGGCGGGGTGCGGATCCATTTGGAGAAGCGCATCCCTCTGGCCGCCGGCTTGGGCGGAGGCAGCGGCAACGCGGCGACCACGCTGCTGGCGCTCAACGAGCTGTTCGACAGTCCCTTGTCCCCGGCGGCCCTCACGGAACTGGCGGCCGGTCTCGGCTCCGACGTCCCTTTTTTCCTACAGACTGGCCCGGCCCTGGCTACCAGCCGTGGTGAGCGGATTCAACCGCTCCGCCCTTTTCCCGCCCTGCGGGGCGTTTGGTTGGTGCTGGTCCATCCCGGATTCGGGATCGCGACCGCCTGGGCTTACCAGAACCTAGCGCGCTTCCCCCAGGCCTTGAACGGGCCGCCGGGGCGGGCGGCCCGGCTGATTGGCGCCTTGGCGAGCGGCGAGCGCCCCGCCGCCGGCCTCCAGCTCTACAACGCCCTCGAAGCCCCGGCCTTGGCCAAATACCCAGTGCTCGCTCTCTACCAGGAGTTCTTCCGTCAGGAAGGGGCCTTGGCCGCGCTGATGTCCGGGAGCGGCTCGACCACGTTCGCGTTGGCCGCCGACGAAGGGGCGGCTCGCCTGATGCGGGAGCGTTTCCTCGCCCGGTTTGGCGGCCAGGGCTGGAGTGCGGTCGTCCCGTTAGAGGGGGGCGAAGCCGCCCGGAGTTGAGGCGGGCGGGGGGCCTTGCCGCGGCGGTTGTCGCGGTGTTTTTGTCTTTGCGGGGCGTGACTGCCAAAGCTACGTTAGCGGCGGGTTGTCCGATGGTGTAATGGTAGCACAGAGGTCTTTGGAGCCTTTAGTCCAGGTTCAAATCCTGGTCGGACAGCCATTGTTGCTCAGGAAAATGAGGGGTTCGGAAGCGCCCGCCCAGGATTCCGGCGGTTTGGCCGCCAAGAGCCCCAGTGGTGGGCCAAGCAACCCGCCCGGGAGATTCCTCAAGCGCACGCGACACCGGGGCCGGCGCCCCGGTCCGTGCCGTCGGAACCTGCTGCCGCTTGGCTTGGCCCTTGGCTTTGTCGTGGGCGCCGAGGTCCAGCGACCCGACGGCTTCCCCGTCGATGTCGGAGGTGGCCCCCAAAGCCTCGGCCACCCCCGCGGCGTAAACCGTCCGGCCATAGTGCGTGGCCGGCCTCAGGGCCCGGCGGGGCAAGAGCCGCCCTGTGCGTTGCACAGCACAGTTGCTTGCGGAACAGATTCGCGATATAGTCTTTCTAATATCTGCCTAGAACGAGGATCAAGGGCAGGTTGAGGATACTGGAAACCTATGTCGCACCGAACCCGCACCCACGGGGCCGCCCACGTGAGGCCGTGCCGCGGTTTTACCCTGATCGAACTTCTGGTGGTGATCGCCATCATCGCCATCCTGGCGAGCATGCTGTTGCCGGCCTTGTCCAAGGCCAAGACCAAAGCCCAGGGCATCTCCTGCCTGAACAACCACCGGCAGTTGGCCCTGGCCTGGCGGATGTACTCCGAGGACAGCGCCGATAAGCTCCTTTACGCCTACGGCAGCACCGCCCAGAGCATGCCCTTCGCCTGGGTGACCGGGAGCCTCGACGGCGGCACCGGGGCCTCGAGCTCGAATCCGTCGAACTGGGACATCAACCAGGATATCACCAAGAGCCTGATGTGGCCCTATTGCGGCAAGGCCGCGGGCATCTTCCGGTGTCCCGCCGATAAGAGCACCGTCCGCCCCACCACGGGGACCTTCAAAGGGCAGACGGTCTCGCGGGTGCGCAGCATGTCCATGCTCAATTGGGACGGGGGCAACGGCGATAACCCGACCCAGCTCTGGGGCTTCTGGAGCGGCGCCTCCTGGCGGGTCTATACCAAGCTGAGCGATTACGTGGACCCCGGGGCCAGCATGACCATCGTCTTCCTGGATGAACGTTGGGATTCCCTCAACGACGGCTACTGGGTCGTGGACATGACCGGCTACCCGGCACCCGCCGCCACCAAGATCGTGGATTTTCCCGCCAGCTACCATAACCGCGCCGGCGGGTTCTCGTTCGCCGACGGCCATTCGGAGATCAAGAAGTGGGTGGACCCGCGCACGACGCCGACCACCATCACCAGCCTGAACATCCCCAGCCCCAACAACCGCGACGTGCTCTGGATCCAGGACCACGCCACACGCGCCTATCGGTAGGGGCCAGGGAGAGAAGGCTCGAGCCGGAGCGACCCGCCGCGGGAGCCGCCGGCGCGCGCCCCGCCGGGGTCCGGTGGTGGTAGGGCCGAGCCGCGGAGGTGGAAGTAGCTGGCCAGAAGGGAGATGGACGAGCGGCTGAGGGGGGTAGCATTGGCCCATCAGGGTTGCGGACCCGCCGCCACTCGCGCCTGTGCCGCGGAAAGCACAGTTGCCAGGCTGAGGGGCATACCGTATGGTCCGCTGCGTCGTCTCCCGTGGCTCCGACACGGGGAGCGCGCCAGCGAACTGCAACACCTATGCCGCACCGAACCTACCCCCACCGGGCCGCGCGCCCGGCGCCCCGCCGCGGTTTTACCCTCATTGAACTCCTGGTCGTCATCGCGATTATCGCGATTCTCGCCAGCATGCTCCTGCCGGCCTTGGCCAAGGCCAAGACCAAAGCCCAGGGTGTGTCGTGCATGAACAACACCAAGCAGTTGATGATCGCTTGGAAGATGTACATCGACGACAACAAGGATACGCTGCCTTATGCCTACGCGGCCGAGGGAACCCCAAGCGACCCCGGATGGAAATACGCCTGGGTTCATGGCATCTTGGATTTTAATAACGGGAACACCGACAACTGGAATTGGACGAACACGCTCGCCGTGGGCTGCATCTGGCCTTATACCGGTCACTCGCCGGACATCTACCGTTGTCCGGCAGACCCCACGATGGTCACCCCCACCAGCGGGCCGTATGCTGGCCACGCCGTACATCGGTGCCGGAGCAACTCGATGGACTCCTGGTGCGGCATGAATGAGGGCCAATACACTTGGTTCGGCGGTTCGCAGTTCCAGAAGTACTCGATCATGGCGGACTTCGTAAACCCGGGGCCAGCGAACACGTGGGTGCTGGTGGACGAACACCCGGACAGCATCAACGACGGGTTTTTTTGTGTGGACATGAATGGGTACCCAAACCCGGCGCAAGCGACCCTCCCCGACGTGCCGGCTAGCTACCACAATGGGGCGTGCGGATTCGCATTCGCCGACGGGCACTCGGAAATCCACAAGTGGGTGGATCCCAGAACGATGCCTCCGTACACCCGGACCGGCGGACTCCCGAGCGTCAGCCAAGCCAACAACAGGGATGTGGTCTGGTTGTGGACGCACACGACCGCCCTCAAGTAGCGGTCAGCGGTTCGGTGGCGCGGGCCCGAGGTCGGGCTTGGTTCGCCCGGCTTTCGGTCCGGGCCGGGCACCCGGCTGGGCAGGAACGGGGCTTAGAGGCAGACGCGCAGGGCGAGGGTAAGGGCGGTGACGGCCAGCATCAGGCCTGAAGGCATGAACTTCTTGGTTTTCGCCAGCCGCATCACGAACACGACCAACAGGAGGCCCAAGAGCACCTCGGCGGCGTGAGGCAGTGGCAGGAGACCAACTTGGCAGAGCACTAGGGCCAGGGCAAAGGCGCTGGAGGCGATCAAGGAGGGTTTGCTGCCGGCCTTGAGGTATCCCATCAGGCCGCCGGCCACCAGGAGGAGGATGTACACCCAGAGAATGATTGCTGATGTTGTCATACAGTCGAATCGATAACCGCGCCGAGGCCAGCCGCGCCGTCGGGTCGAGGCCGGCGGGAACTCTGGGGGCCGCGCCCCTCGGAGTCAAGCGGCGGCGCGGCCCCGGGCGCGCGGTGGTCCCGCCGCCGGGGCGACCGGGCGAGGCCGCGCTTGCCCGGCCCGGTGGTCGCTACGCCGGCGCCAGGAGCGTGGCCGCGTCCGCGCTTGCCGGGAGCATCCGTCCCCCCTCGTAGAGGGCTTGGGCCCGGCCCTGCCGCCACGCGCGCAGCCGATAAAGGGTGGCGAAGAGGAAGTCCGGCGCCGCTCCGCCCTGGCCCCCAACCAGCTCGCCCCCGCGCCGGACGTTGTCCAACATCCAGGCCGGGAGCAGCAGGTGGTACGGGTTCCGTTTCACTTCCCCGACATGGAACGAGGTGGCGGCGACCATGTCGCCCAGGTCGGTTGGGCTGGCTTCGACCATGAGGTTGGGCGTATCCATTTGGCCCCAGAACTCGGTCTCGACCAGGTAGCAGGTAAAGGCCGGGCCGAGTTGCCGGAGGGCGTCCATGACCAGCCAGTGGGTGCCGACGTGGGTGCTGTTCCAATCGCGGTCGTGGGGGAAGAGGATGGCGCGGGGCTGGTGCCGGGTTAACAGGTCCGCAATCGTTTGCACCATCGCATCCCAGCCCGCCGGCTCCTGTTGGCGCGTCTTGACGCTGACCTTCTCGAGGCCGTTGGGGCGGGTTGGGGTGAGGCCGAAGCCGAGGTAGGCGCAGGCGCGCTCCAGTTCCGCCAGGCGCTCGGCCTGGCGGGCGCGATGGCTGCCTTGGGTGACGGCTACGTTGATCGCGTTCCACCGCGCCTCCCGCAGCCACCGCAGGGCCAGCAGCCCGACGATGCACTCGTCGTCCGGGTGGGGAGAGAAGATGAGGACTTTGGGGGCGTCCGCCGCCAGCGGGGGGCGGGGCGCGGGCGGGAAGCCGCCCAGCGGATGGTGCCGGGCGGCGGTGAGCAACCGGGAGTACCCGGCGACCATGTCGTGGTAAGGATTCATGACGCGAGTTGGGCCCCGGGGGCGGCGGCGACCACGGGGAGGCTGGCGGCGGCCACGGCTTGCCCGTGGCGTTTGGCCTTTTCGTCCGGCAGGTGGAGGGCCACGCGTTCGAGGAGGTCGGGGAACTCCGCCTCGAGCACCTGCCGCGCGCCGCGGAGGAGGAGATCGCCCCCCGGCCCGCTGGTCACGCGCCCCAGGAGGAGGACATGGCGGAAGTCGTAAAAGTCGGCGAAGTGAGCGACCGCATAGCCGAGATAAGTGCCGATGGTCTCGTAGATTTTGCGCGCCCGGTAATCGCCGGCCAGCATGAGGGTCTGGACGAATTTGAGGGTCTCGGGCAGGGGCTGAGAGGGTTCGATCTCCAAGCCGGCCACCTCGGCCAAACGCCCGACGCATTGCTGGGAGAAGTACTTGGCCCCGCACCCGGCGTCGCGGGACCACTCGTCCACCGGGGCGTGGGGCTGGTAATCGACCGGGACGAAGGCCAGTTCGTTGAGCCAGGAGGTAATGTTGCCCTCGGGGGTGACGTAGCCGCCGGCGGTGCTGGTGCCCAGGGCGAGCCCCAGGACGGCGTTGTCGCCCAGGCTCATCGAGCCGGCCAAGGCGGTCACTTCCCCGTCGTTGACCACCTCCAACGGCACCCCGCCCCAGGCGCGTTGGAGTTCCAGGAACAGGTCCTTGGCCCGCCGTTCAAACGGTTCTGGCGGCACCCCGCGGAAGAGGGAGGCGACTTTGACGCGGTTATTGACGTAGATCCCGGCGGCGCTGCCGCCGATGGCATCGACGCGCGGGAGGTGCTCCGCCGCCCGCTTCAACCCTTGCATGATCTGGTCGAAGTGCCACTGCGGATCGGCTTGCGGGATGGGGTCCCAGGGCGCCTCTTCGCTGAACACGGTTTTGCCGTCGATCACCGCCGCCACCTTGCGATCACTGCCGCCCAGGTCAAAACCCACACGGCAGCCGTTCCAATGGCGGCCCAGCGGTTGCGTCCGGGCACAGGCCGGAGGCAGCTCCTCCCGGCGGGTCAGGCGGACTTCGAACGGGCGTTCGTAAACCCGCGCACCCATGATATTGGCGTCGAATACCCCGGCCCGCGCCTCCAGGTAGTGGCGCTGCAGGGCTTGCGCCAGCGCCGCCGGGCCGGCGAAATAGACCCGGTAGCCCCCACGCGACCAGAGCAGGAACTTCAGCCAGCGCTCGATTACGAGCGAGTTGCCCTCCGCCGCCGGATGCGCCTCGGGTAAGACTTCGGTCGAGAAATGGAAGACCGAGCCGTCGGCCTGTTCCAAGGCGACGGTCACCGGGACGGCCTGGCCGGAGGCGCTCGCCAGCGCGCGAAAAGCCCGGTTGGCCAACACCGGCGGGCGAAAGGCGGGGTCCAGCACCGGGGTTACCTTCGGCGCCACCAAATTCAGTCCTCGGTTTCTCATGCGGCGCTTGAGTGTACCCCAAGCCACGCCGCGGGGAAATGGAAAAAGGGGGGCCGGAGGCTCGGGGGTCGAGGCTGAGGCGGGCCCGCGGGCAGGAGCAACGCCACCCGGCGGGGCGGAGTGTGGCAGCCACGGGCCCGCGGGCGGCGCCACCGCGGGAAGGTGGGCACGCCCGAGCGCTCAGCGAGGGCGGTCAGCGCCGCGGCGGTAGTCCGGTGAGGACGCGGACCAGGAAATCCCGGTAGCCGTCCAGGTCCTGCCAGCGCGTGGCCACGGACATGGGAGCGCCCGCGGGGTCGGGTTTGGTGAAGCCATCGCTGGTGACGGTGAGCCGGAGGTCTTCCCGCTCCAGCAGAGGGCGGGGGCCGGGCAAGGCCAGGTAGATGGCGACGGTGTCGAAGAGGACGCTGCTGGCCTTGACGGCGTCGTTTTTGGCCCAGAGCCGGTAGTTGTGCACCAGGGCCTGGGTTAAGGGGTCGGGGCTGTCGAGGACCTGTTGGAAACGGGGGCCTTCGAGGCGGACCAGGCCGCAGGTGTCCAGCGGGGTGATGGTGAGCTTGCGCCAGGGGGCCAGCAGGACGGTGCGGGCGGCGGCGACATCGGCCTTCACGTTCCACTCGGCGCACACGGGGCCGCCGTCGTAGCCTTTGCGGACGCTGCCTTGCATGCCGACGAAGAAGGCCTTGCGGGCCAGGGCGGGTTGGCGATGGAGCGCGGCCGCGACGGTTTGGGAGGGGCCGATGCTGATGATGGTGAGGGGCTCAGGGGCCTGGTCCACGGCGTCGATCAAGGCCTGGACGCCGTCTTGGTGGAC
>JAJXTA010000064.1 GCA_021784265.1 bacterium
GCCAATGTTCGCCTTGGTGCCGACGGAGGGGGTCGAACCCACACACCCTTACGGGTACCAGATTTTGAGTCTAGCGCGTCTGCCAATTCCGCCACGTCGGCTACCGCAGGGAGTATGGGCGCGCGGGCGTGAACCGCAAGCTCATTCCCCAGCGCCATGAAATACCCGCCCAGGCGTGCCTGGCCGGGTACTTCACGACGCTGATGAGACCTTCCACTCCTTTACAACGTTGCCCCGTCCGCGCTAAAATACCGGTGTGAACGCAACGACGGCACAACTCGAACGCTCGATCCGCGAACTCTCCGTCGAGGAGAGGCTCGCCCTCCACGAGCGCCTCGTTGCGACGGTCCTCGACGAAGAGGAAGCCAGAGGTCTTGAACCGGGCTTTCGTCGCGACATCGAGCGGCGGGTCAACGACGTCCGAACCGGCAAGGCCAAGGGCGTCGATGCCCTGCGGGCGCTTCGGAAGATGTAATGGCCGGCGGACGAAAAGGACTCCGGCTTCATCTTGACGCGGCGGCTGAGCTTCAAACCTCAGTCGCTTTTTACCGCGACCACGGCGGCGACGAACTCGCTGACCGCCTCAAGCGGGAAGTGGCCGACGTCCTCACCACCATCAGGAGCGATCCGGAACGGTTCCCATTCGTGCGGGAGCTTCAAGGCGTGCAGCGTGCCCGGCTCCGGCGGTTTCCGTTCTCCATCCTCTACGTCAACAACCCCGGCCGCCTTTGGGTGGTGGCCGTGGCTCATGGGAGCCGCAGGCCCGGGTACTGGCAGGAGCGGCTGTGACCTGAAGCGGGCCGCGCTTTGCGAGCGTGCGACTGTTCCGTAGTTTGTGTTCTCCACCCTACGGCGCATTGACGGTTCGCAGCGACCACACGCGGTTCGCTGCCTTCAACCCCATGAACCTGACCTCGATCAGTTCGTCTGAGTTCCGACGCATCGCCAAACCCCTTGAACGGCGCGAAGCCATCCGGGCGCGGGTCGCCGAGATCGAGGCCGAACTGTCGGCCACGGGCAGCGACGCCGCGGCGCCCGCGACGGCGTCCGTCCCCGGCAAACCCCGGCGGAAAGTGAAGGGAGCCGAACGCGGCGCCACAAAGGCGGCCATCATCGGACTGCTCAAGGCGGCAGGCACGCGCGGGCTCAAGGTCGGGGCGATCGGCGACAGACTTGGCGTTACATATTCCAACGTCTGGGTGTGGTTCTTCTCGACCGGCAAACGGGTGAAAGAGATCGAGAAACTCGGGCGGGGGACGTACGCCTGGGTGGGGGGAGTAGGTTGCCGCCGTTCCTTGCGCCCGTCCGCCGTTGTGGTACAATGGGCACACCATGAGCACGAGCGAGATCATCAAAGAGATCAAGACGCTTCCGCTCGGGGAGCAGAAGGCGGTGCTGAGGGTCCTGAGCGAGGGACTCGAAGAGGACTTCGACGCCAGGCTGTACGATGAACGGTCAAAGGAGCCCGACGGGTTGAACTTGGTTGAGATTCTGAGCAGCTTGAAGCGACCGGCGTGAGGTACTCGGTCGTCTTCAAGCCGTCGGCGGAGCGCGGGTTTCGAGACCTCCCTCCGCAGATCCAACCCCGGCTGGCCCACGAGTTGGCCAGCCTCAGCACCGTACCGCGTCCTCCCGGCTGCGCCAAACTCAAGGCCCGGCCCGACTTCCGCATCCGGGTCGCAGACTACCGCGTCATTTGCGCGGTGGACGACGAGGCTAGGATCGTCCGGATTCTTGCGGTTGGCAACCGCCGCGACATCTACCGGTAGCAGCAGGTGCTCGCGCGTCTGGGAGGGGGCAATCGACGAACATCGGGTGGTGGGCAGGCCTTCGCCCATCCTTGGCTGGCGATTACTTTTAGCGCACGGGGCTCGGACGTTACACCACGCGACGATTGGACTTCCACCTGCCCACTGGCGCGGGCTTTGAGCCGTCTTCCCAGAGCTGCTAAGGAAGACAGCCTCAGCCGGTCAAGGTGGTCGTCGTTGGGATCGGTCCCGGCGTGGCGCTCCGGCCCTCCCTCTGCCTCGGCCTGGGCGGGGCAGGGACCGGTTGAAGAGCCGCATCTCTTTGGATCTCCGGCACGAGGGCGCAGCCCGGGGCGAAGAAGCCCGTTGTGCCCGCGCTGGGTGGCGGAATATAGTTCGTGGGTGCATTCTCGGACTGGATTGATACGGCCGCCGCCCGGTGCGGACCGGCGGCGGGCGGACGGAGGCGAGCGGCCCTGGACTCGCCGTGGGGCGGTGGGGAAGGACCCCGTCCAACACGCGGTCGTCGCCAGGCACGCCGGGCCGGCCGCGGCGCGGAATCGTTGCCGCGCGGTCCCTGGCTGGCGGGGCCTCGCAGGGTGGCTGAGAGGCTTTGGCTGGGCCTGGCTGCTCTGCCTGGGGCGCGCTGTTGCCGCGCCTCCCTCCGCGTTTTATCTCCCGGAGAATCCGCGCTTTACGATCGTGGATTCGGCGAATGCGTCGGTTCGGTTCACCCTGGACCGGACGGTCCGGCGGGACGCTCGGGGCGATCTGGTTTCGCGCTCGAGCTTTGTCGATCCGGAAGGGACCGCGATGGGCTGGCACGACTTCGGCAACCTCGAGGGGCCCGGTTGGGCGGCTAACGCCGTGGGGGGCGCGTGGGAGATTTACACCTGGGGGGAGTTCCTGGGGCGCCCGGAGTGGCAGACCAATGCGGTGGCCATTCTGGACCATGTGTTGCACGGCGGGTTTGTGGATCCGGCCACCGGGTTCATCCGCGGCTACCGGGAGGTGACCACCGGCAAACTCTGTCTGAATTACAAACACAACTCCGACTGGTTCTGTCCGGGGTCGATGGCGAAGGTGGCCTTTCAAATGTTGCGGTTTGCCGACGCTCTGGGCGCTGACCCGCGGGCGCGCCCGTTGCGTGAGCTCGCCACGCGCTGCGCGGCCTGGATCCGCGCGCGGGTCGAACCGGTGCCCAACGGCTGGTTTCCACGCCGCACCACGGCGCAGGGGCGGATCTACCGCCGCTCACCTGAGGGCGGTGCGGACCCCTTGTGGCAAAGCTCGGCTGACGGGCTGTTCATCGTGCAGTTGGAAGCCGCGCTGACGGAACGGAAGCTGGCGGACTACCGCGCCGCGCTCGAGGCTGCGAGCGCGGTGTTCCTGAAGGCCGGCGGCATCTTCGGCAGCATCAACCATGACACCTACGACCCCCAGGAGAACGTGGCGTATTCGGTGGCCTTTCGCACGTGGTTGAGCACGGCCACCGTGCTGCGGGATGAGCCGCTCCGCCAGTTCGCCTACGACCACTGTCTGGCGGGGCTGGAGCGGTTCCAGATGCGCGAAGACCGGCATGGCGTGGCCACCCGCGGGCTGCTCTATATGGAGGACTCGTGGGATACGGCCTACCTGTGGGAGAACGCCGAAGCCGCGCTCGCCTACTTCGAAGCCGCCCGCGACAACCGCCGCCGCGACCCCGAGCGGAGCGTGACGTACGAGAAGGACGGCTTAACCATTTTGCGGGCGATTGCCAAACATCATTATGGCCCCTACGGATTCCTGACCGAAGGAGTGGATTGGAACAACCACGTGGGCCAGCAGCACCACCTCGATCAAGCCCGGTTCGGCGCCATCCGCTACACCGAGCCGTTCCTGAACAACCAGCACCTCGTCGAGCCGACGCTCTTCTACCTGAAGCATTTGGCGCGGCGGACGCGCCATGCCGGCCGGACCGAGTGGCGGGACCTGGAGGGCAATCTCCTCCTGGCGCGTCCTTAGCCGGCGACACGACCACGCACCGCGGGGGGCACGGTGCGTCTCATTCTGAGACACGGCGCGGGGGGAGGAGGGGCGATTGCCTCGCGGTCAACCTTGCCTAGTCGTCCCTCGGCGGGTGGCAACAAATTCCCCAAAAGCTCCTCGGCCAAGCGTCGGAGGGTGTGGTTTTACAGGGGAAACGGGTGATGGCACACCGGCTGCTCACCGAGGGACGGAATTGTCTGAGTTATGATCGACTCACTCTTCAACAACTCGGCCTACGTGGCGACCAAGAAGATGCTCGACGCCACGGCGCTGCGCCAGGAGGCGATCGCCAGCAATCTGGCGAACCTCGAGAAGCCGAACTACAAGCGGCTGGATGTGGCGCCGTCATTTACGGCCAGTTTGCAGCAGGCGATTGCCGCCGGGGACCCCGAGCGGGTGGCCGGGTTGCAGCCGCAGTTGGCCGTCGATACCACGGCGGTGGCGCGCAACAAGGACGGGAACACGGTGCAGTTGGAGAGCGAGTTGACGCATCTGAACCAAAACACGCTGGAACACAGCCTGGAGACGCAACTGGTGAGCACGTCGTTGTTGCGTCTGCGCCAGGCCATCACTGGCACTGTGGTCTAATCCCCCGCTCCATGATCAACCTCCTCCCCGGCATTCAAAGCAGCTCGTCGGCCCTGGACGCCGAGCGCGTCCGCATGGAAGTGGTGTCGCAGAATATCGCCAACGCCAACGTGTCGAACTTCGAAAACGGCAAACCTTACCAGCGCCAAATTGTGCATTTTGAGTCGGCTTTGGCCGCCCAGGGAACCGGGGTGGCGGGCGAGGCCGCGCCGGAGACGGTGCAAGTGGCCAAGATCGAGAAGGATGCGAGTCCGCCGCGGATGGTGTACGACCCGAGTAATCCGGCCCACAACGCCCAAGGCTGGGTGGCCATGCCCAACATCAACGTCCACGAGGAGATGGTGGATTTGATCGCCGCCTCCCGGGCCTTCGAGGCGAACCTGGCCGTGGTCAAGAGCGCGCGGACGATGGCCATGCAAAGCCTCGCCATCGCCCGGCACTAAACGGCTCCGTCCACCCATTCGCGTGTGCCACCGTTCTCCGTCGCGCTTGCGGCGCGCGTGTTCGAGCTAAGGCTCTCGGTGCGGCAGAGCGTCATCAAACCTGTTCATGGACCCCATTGCGCTAGTGAGCAGTCTGCGGTCCGCGGCCCTGCCCGCGGAATCGCCGCTGCCGGTGGCCACCCCGAGGCTGGGCCAGCCGGGGGCCATCGGGCCGGTCGCGCCGCCAGCCCCAGGTGGGGTGGAGGGGGCGGGCGCCCCGACGCCCGAGAACGGCTTTGCGACCACCCTTGGGCGCATGGTCGAGGAGGTCAACCGCAAGCAACAGGTGGCCGATCAGACCGTGAGCAGCTTGCTGGCGGGCCAGAACGTCCCGCTGCACCAGGCCATGATCCAGGTCGAGGAGGCCAACCTCTCCTTCGAGCTCATGGTCCAGGTGCGCAACAAACTCCTGGATTCCTACCAGGAACTCATGCGGATGCAGGTCTGAGCCGGGCAAGGCGCGGCGGGTGATGGGTAACGTGGCAGCATGAACCAAAGTCTTCAACAGGTGGGCCGGCAGGCCTGGGCGATTTGGAAGCAACTCGGCGTCAACCAACGCCTCAGCCTGGTGCTCGCAACCCTCGTGGTCTTGGGGGGCTTGATCGGGCTGGCCTTGTGGTCCCACCGGACGGACTACGGCCTGCTCTACGGCCGCTTGGATGAGGCCGAGGCGGCCAAGATCGTTGCCGCCCTGGAAGCCGACAAAGTGCCCTACAAGATCGGGGCCGGGGGCGGGAGCATCCTGGTGCCGACCGACCGGGTGTACCCGCTGCGGATGCAGTTGGCCGGCAAGGGCCTGCCCAAGGGCGACGGGGTGGGGTTCGAGATTTTCGAGAAGAACAACTTCGGCATCTCGGACTTTGTCCAGCGGGTGAACTACCTGCGGGCCGTCCAAGGGGAGTTGGCGCGCACGATCAGCCAGTTGGACGAAATCGAGGCCGCCCGGGTGATGATTGTGATGCCGGAAAACCGGTTGCTGACCGATCCCTCCCGCAAGCCCACGGCGTCGGTGTTCGTCAAGGTGCGGAGCCAGGGGCCGCTGCCTAGTTCGGCGGTGAATTCGATCCGCTTCCTGGTGGCCAATTCGGTCGAAGGGCTGCAGGTCCAGAATGTATCGGTGGTGGACAACCGGGGGACGGTGCTCTCGGAAACCACCGAACCGGACTCGGTGGCCGGGTTGACGGCGACGCAATTGGCGGTCCGACGCCAGCTCGAACAGTACCTGGCCAAGAAAGCGGAGACGATGCTCGAGGCCGTGCTGGGACCGGGCCGCGCCTTGGTGCGGGTGTCCGCCGACCTGAACTTCGACACCTTGACCCGCACCCAGGAGACGTACGACCCGGATGGGGTGGTGGTGGAGGATACCGAGAAGGAAGACCGCACCGAATCGGGCAACGCCTTGGCCAACCAGGGGGTCGGGACGGCGACCAACGCCAGCACCAGCACCAACAACCCGACCGGCGCCACCCCGGTGACGACCACCAAGAACAGTAACCTGATCAAGACCAAGCGCTACGACATCAGCAAGACCACCAGCAGCCTGATGCAGCAGCCCGGCAGCATCAAACGCCTCTCGGCGGCCATTTTCATCGCCAAACGGGTCGAAGGCGCCGGCAAGGAGCGCAAGGAGGTCGCCCTGACCCAGGCGGAAAAGGAGGCCCTGACCAAACTGGTGAAGAGCGCGCTGGGAATCCAAGAGGGCGCCGATGCCGGCCGCCAGGACGAGATCACGCTCGAGGAGTGGTCGTTTAACGAGCAGCCGGCCCAGGAACTTACCCAACAACTCGAGCATCAAGAGCGGCAACAATTGTGGTGGACCGTCGGACGGCACCTGTTGTATCCGGCGCTGGCGGGGATGGTGCTGCTCGGCTTCTGGCGCTCGGTGCGCAAGACCCCGGTCGAGAGCATCCCCATCGGCATTCCCTTGGGCCAGTTCCTGGCCGGGACGCCCAAGCCGCAGGTGATCCGAGCGGGGGAGGGGGGTAACGGCAATGGCCACGGCAACGGGCATGGCAGCGGGCCCGGCCAGAACCCGCGCTTTGGTGGGCTCGAGTGGCGCTCGCAGGAGAGTCCCGGGGTGGTCACCGTCGAAGTGCTCAACCAGTTGATCAAAGAAAACCCGGCCAACATGACCCAGGCCGTCCGCTCCTGGCTCACCCGGGGCAAGACTGGCAATAAGTGAGGTTCCCCATGCCCGCCCCTGAAGTTAGCGCCGCCGCGACGGACATCTCCAAGATGACCAAAATCCAGAAGCTGGCCGCGTTGCTGGTGATTCTGGGGCCGGAGAGTGCCGCGCAGATTCTCAAGAACCTGGATGAACATGAGCTGGAGGCCGTCTCCTCCGAGATGTCCAAGCTCACCCTGATCAGCCAGGAGCTGCAGCAGGAGATCCTCAAGGAATTCTCCGAGGTGGCGGTCCAGGCCAGCACCGCGATCCTGGGCGGGCTGGAGTACACGCAAACGGTGCTCGAGAAATCCGTGGGGTTGTTCAAGACCACCGACATTATCAGCCGCGTGGCCCCCACCCGCACCCCGGTGGCGGCGATGCAACAGATTGCCGACCTGGAGGCGCGCCAGCTCTGCAACCTGATCAAGCTCGAACAGCCGCAGACCATCGCCTTGGTCTGCAGCTACCTCTCGCCGGAGAAGTGCGCCCAAGTCCTCTTCATGTTGCGCCCCGAGGTGCGCGAACAAGTGATCGAGCGCCTGGCCACCCTCGCCCCCACCCCGATCGAGGTCGTGGAGAAGGTGGTCGAGGTGTTGGGCCAGAAATCCGGCACCAAACACACCCGCGCCCTGAACCAAACCGGGGGCGTCAAGTGCGCTGCCAACGCCCTCAACGCGATGGACAAGAACCTGAGCAAAACCCTGTTGGTGGCCTTGGAGGAGCGAAACCCCGAACTGGGCCAAGCCATCCGCCAGAAGATGTTCACCTTCGAAGACCTCACCGCCCTGGACACCCATTCGCTGCAAAAGATCCTGCGCGAGGTCGATATGCGCGACCTGGCCGTGGCCCTCAAGACGGCCAGCGACAAGCTCAAGTCCGCCCTGCTGGGGAGCATTTCCAAGCGCGCCGCCGACACCGTCAATGAGGAGATGAGCTAGATGGGGCCGCTCAAGCTCCGCGACATTGAAGCCGCCCAGATGCGGATCATCGAGGTCGTGCGGCGGCTGGAGAGCGAAGGGGAACTGGAGCTGGGTGGCTCGAAAGTCGATGCCCGTGAAGAAGTCCTTGCTTGAACCCATTGCGCTGCGCCAGCCGCTGCGCCAGGTGCGGGTGGCGGGTTTCCTGCGCCCGGCCGAGGCGGCCGAGCAGCTCCGGCGGGAGCTGGAACAGGCCAGCTACGAGCGGGGGCGGCGCGAAGGCGAGCAGGCCCTCAGCGAGCAACTGGTGCGCCAGCGGGCCGAGCTGCTGGAATTGCAGAATGGGGTGCTCGACACCCTCCAGCAGACCCTCCCCCACCTGCGCCAGGAGTGTGAGCGGGAGCTCATTGGGGTGGCGCTGGAGGCGGCGGCCAAACTGGTCGCCAGCCTTCCGATCTCGGCGGAGATGATCGAGGCGGTCGTGCGCGAGGCCCTGCAACAAGTCGAAGACACGACCAGCATCACCGTCCAGCTTCATCCCGAGGACTTGGCTCTGCTCCAGAAGACCAACTCCCCGTTGCTCCTGCCTGGGGGCGGTGTGGAGCGGATGCGTTTCCAAGGCCTGGCGAGTGTTGCTCGGGGGGGGTGCATCGTCCTGACCCAGTTCGGGGCGGTGGACGCCCGCCGGGAGGCCAAGATCGAGCGGCTGAAGCGGGCGTTGCTCACATGACCCAATCGCCCCCCCATCCCGGCCTCGAGAGTCCGCGCCACGGCTCCTGGCTGCTGCGCGCCCGGCAGGCGCGGGTCGTCGAGAGTCATGGGCGGGTGGTCCAACTCATTGGGTTGGTCATCGAGTCGGAGGGGCCGATGGCGGCGGTGGGCGAGGTCTGCCGCATCGAGTCGGCCCGGCGCGACGGGGCGACGCTGGCGGAAGTGGTGGGGTTTCGTAATCACCACGTGTTGCTGATGCCCTTAGGCCCGTTGCAGGGGATCCATCCCGGCAGCGAAGTGGTCGCCTTGGGGCGCCCGCTCCAGGTGCCCGTTGGCGAGGGGCTGCGGGGCCGGGTGATCGACAGCCTGGGGGCCCCGCTGGACGGTTTGGGGCCGCTCGCCGCCACCACCCAGACGGGCCTCCACCTGGCGCCGCCGCACCCGCTGAAGCGGCAACGCATTCACCAAGTCTTCGAAACCCGCATCAAGGCCCTGGATACGTTTGTCCCCTGCGGGCGCGGCCAACGGTTGGGGATTTTCGCCGGCAGCGGTGTGGGCAAATCCACCTTGCTGGGCATGCTGGCCAGTCAAGCCGACTCGGATGTGAACGTGATCGCGCTCATCGGCGAGCGGGGTCGGGAGGTGCGGGAGTTTCTCGAAAACGACTTGGCCGAGGCTGGCCGCCGCAAGTCGGTCGTCGTGGTGGCGACCTCGAACGAACCCGCGCTGG
>JAJXTA010000065.1 GCA_021784265.1 bacterium
TGGGGCCGGGGGACGATTGCGCCGTGCTGGACCTGGGACTCTCGGACCGCTGGGTGTTGTTCAAGACCGACGCGGTGGTCGAAGGCATCCATTTTGCCCCGGGTACCACGCCGGAGAAGGTGGGGCACAAGGCCCTCGGGCGGTGTTTGAGCGACGTGGCGGCGATGGGGGGGTGGCCCTCGAGCGCGGTGATTACCCTGGGGCTGCCCCGCCAGTGGGAGCCGGAGTATGTCGAACGGGTGTATGCGGGCCTGGGGGCGCTCGCCCAGCGTTACCAGGTGGCCCTCTGCGGCGGCGAGACCACGCAGAATCCCGCCGGGTTGCTCCTCTCCGTCGCTCTGATCGGGACGGTGGGCAAGGCGCAGTGCGTGCGCCGTGCGGGGGCGGAAGTCGGCGATGCCATTTTTGTCACGGGTGAGCTGGGCGGGTCGCGGGCGGGCCGCCACCTCGAGTTCGAGCCGCGTCTAGTGGAAGCCCGGTGGCTGGTCGAGCGGTTTAAACCGCATGCGATGATCGATCTGAGCGATGGACTGGCCGGCGACTTGCCGCACCTCCTGCGCGCCAGCGGAGTAGGCGCGGAGCTCCTGAGCGACGCGATCCCAATCAGCCGGGCGGCGCGGGAGCAGGCGCGGCGCCCCGCGGAGGCCGGCCCGCCGCCGAAGCCCCCGCGGGTGGCCGCCTTGACCGACGGTGAGGACTTCGAACTGCTGCTCACCGTGCCGCCCCGGTCGGCCACGCCCTTGCTCGACGCTTGGAAACGCGAGTTCCCCGCGGTACGGTTGAGCTGCATTGGCAAGATCACGACTGGCACCGCGTTGTCCCTCCGAGATCGCGCCGGCTGCCACGCCCTTGCGTTGCATGGTTACACTCACTTCGCATAGCCCGGCGGAGACGTGGGCGCTCGGCGAGGCCTGGGGTCGGGTGGCCACCCCGGGCTGGGTGATCGGGCTCACCGGCGACCTGGGGGCCGGTAAGACCCAACTCGTCAAAGGGATCGCCGCCGGTCTGGGGAGCGGAGCGCGGGTCCACTCGCCCACCTTCAGCCTCGTCAACGAATACAGCGGCGGCCGGTGTCGGCTGTTCCATTTGGACTTGTACCGCCTCGAGACGATGGACCAGATCCGCAGCGCTGGTCTCGAGGAGTATCTCTTCTCGCCCGCCGGCGTCACCGTGATCGAGTGGTTCGACCGCTGGGGCGCGGGCGAGCTGACGGCGGCCACGCCAGCCGCAATGGGTGAGGCGGCGGGAGAATCGCTGTTGCCCGGGGCGGATCGGGCCGGCGAACCCGCCACGCTGGCCGCTGGCGGGGCGCCGCCCCGGCAGGCCCATCCGGGCCTGCGCCGGGTCTGGCTGGAGGTGCTGAGCCCCACCGTTCGCCGTATTCGTTATGAAGATACTGGCACTTGAGTTCTCCTCCGACCGGCGCAGCGTCGCGGTGTGGGACAGCACCGGGAACGAGGCGACCGCCGGTGGCCCCGCCGTGGTGGCCGAAACCGGAGGCCGCTCCACGCGCGCCTTTGCCCTGATCGAGGCCGCCCTGGCGCGGGCGGGGTTGGAACGGGAGCAGATCGAGTGCGTCGCGATCGGGACCGGCCCGGGCAGTTATACCGGCATCCGCACCGCCATTGCCTTGGGACAAGGCTGGCAGCTTGGGCGGGGCATCAAACTCCTGGGTGTCAGCAGCGTCGATTGTCTCGCCGCGCAGGCGCACGCCGAAGGCCTGCGTGGTCCCGTCACGGTCATCGTGGACGCGCAGCGCCAGGAGTTCTATCGAGCCACCTACGCCCTCGAGGCCGAGGGCGTCCGGCCGACCGGCCCGCTGCAACTGGCGCCGCGGGCGGCGCTGCAGGCCTGCGCGGCGGCAGGCGCCGTCGTGATCGGGCCAGCGGCAGCGCGTTGGGTGCCGCAGGCGCGCGACCGGTTCCCGGACGCGGCCACGGTGGCGCGGTTGGCGGCGCGCCGGACCGACTTTCTCTCCGGGGATCGGTTGGAGCCGATCTACCTGCGCGAAATCACCTTCACCAAGGCGTCGCCGCCGCGGTTCGCCGCCCCGCGACCGGACGCTCCCCTGACCGGTTCGGCGCCGCCCGGGGCGATGCCTGGCCGGTGACCGCCGGTGGCGGTCCTTGAGTCGTCGCCGGAGGTGGCGGTGGGTCTGCGCGGGGCTGCGGGAGGGGAGGGGCCGCCCGGGACCTTGGCGCGGTGGGGCCCGCGCCCGCGGCGGCTGGCGGCTGGCGTCGCCGGCATTGCCTTGCCTTGGGTCCCACGCCGCCGCAAGCTGGGTGGCCGCCGGTCCGCACGAGCTGGCCCTAACGAATGAACCTGTGCTCGAAGCATTAACCCATCAACTCAGAGCGGGCGGAGCGCTCTCGGCCGACCAGGTGACCGCGGCCGTGACGTGGCTCGTCGAGGAACACAACCCGACCGAGCTCAAGGCGGCCTTCCTCACCAGCCTGGCGCAGAAGGGCGAAACCGCGGAAGAGATCGCCGCCTTTGTCCGGGCGTTGCGCGGCAAATCGATCCCCCCGCCGCTGGACGCCACGACGCGCGCCCGGGACATCCTGGACGTCTGTGGCACCGGCGGGGACCAGTTGGGCACGTTCAACATCTCGACTACGGTGAGTTTGGTGGTGGCGGCCGCGGGCATTACCGTCGCCAAGCATGGCAACCGGGCCATCACGTCCCGTGCCGGGAGCGCGGACGTGCTGGAGGCGCTGGGGGTGCCGGTCGATCTGGAGCCGGCGCAGGCCGCCCAAGCCCTGCGCGACCACGGTTTTGCGTTCTTCTTCGCCCCCAAATACCATCCCGCCTTCCGTCACCTGGCCGCCGCGCGCAAGCTCTGCGCCGAGCGCGGCCAACGGACCATCTTCAACTTTCTGGGGCCGCTGCTCAATCCGGCGCCCCTCACGGTGCAACTGGTGGGTGTACCGCGTCCGGAGCTGTGCGAGCCCATGGCCCGCGTGCTCCAATCCCTCGGGTTGCGCCGCGGGTTGGTGGCCTGTGGCAGCCTCGAGTCTGGAGCACCCGGTGCTTCGCCGCCGCGGTCCACACCCCGTTATCTGGACGAGCTTTCGACCCTGGGCGCCACGACCATCGCTGAGTTCTACCAGGACCGGGGGTTCAACGTGTCGCCGTGGCAAGCGGCCCCGGGGACATGGCAGGCGGCCACGGTGGCCGACCTCGCCGGGGGTGATCGCGCGACCAACGCCGCGATCATCCGCCGCATCCTCGAGGGCGCCGAACGCGGCCCCAAGCGCGACGCCGTCCTGCTCAACGCGGGGGCCGCGCTCTTGGTCGCGGGCACGGTCCGGTCCATTGGGGAAGGAGCGGAGCAAGCGGCGGAACTCATCGATCGTGGGCTCGCTCAGGCCAAACTCACCGAGTTAATTCGCCGGTAGCGTTCCGGGGTGGGCGGGCGCCGGTTTTTGCGCGTGACCACCCCGGGTGGGTGTGCGATAACCAGACGATGCCGCGGTTGAGTACAACGCAGATTAAAACCGCCTTACCCTCCGTACCCCAGTGGCGCAAAGAGGGCAAGGCGATCACCCGCACCTATGAGTTTCGGGATTTTGTCGAGGCGGTGCGCTTCGTCAACGCCGTCGCCCGGTTGGCCGAGCGAGCGTGGCACCATCCGGACATCGACGTGCGGTGGAACCGAGTCACGTTGACGCTGAGCACCCACGATGAAGGAGGGCTCACCCGGAAGGATTTCACGGTCGCCCGACACTGCGATGAGGCGGCGGCCCGGATCGCCCCCCGCCACCGCCAGGCCGAGACCTGACCGGCGGACCCGACCGGGGAGTGGGGCACAGGGCGCTCGCAATGGGATATGCACGAGGTTAAGCCGTTCTATCAACAGCACTTTGGCGTGCCGCCGGCGTGGGCCGTGCGGGCCCCGGGGCGCGTCGAGTTGTTGGGCAATCATACGGATTACAACCAGGGGCTGGTGATGGCCCTGGCGGTGGACAAGTTCATCCACCTGGCGGGCGGCCCGCGGCGGGACGGCCGCATCGAGGTGGTCTCGACGGCGTTCCCGACGCCCGCGCGCTTCTCGGTGAGCGCGATGACCAAGGAGGAAGCGGCGCCCTGGGCCGATTACGTGAAGGGCCTGCTGCTCCAGTTGCAGCGCCGCGGGGTACATTTCAACGGGTTCAACGCGGCGATTCACAGCACGATTCCGTTGGGGGCGGGCCTGAGCAGTTCGGCGGCATTGTTGGTGGCCACGGCGCTCCTGGTCCGCAAGTTGTTTCCCTACCGGCTGACGGAGACGGGCGTGGCGGCGCCACCGTCGCCGGACTCCCGGGGCGAGTTGCCGCCGCTCGCCACCCCGGAGAAACTCGCCTTGGCCAAGGTGTGCCAAGCGGCCGAGAACCAGTTCGTGGGCGTGAACTGCGGCTTGCTGGACTACATCGCCTCCTTATTCGGCAAAGCCCATCACGCGATCCTCATTGATTGCCAGGACCTGCGCGTGGAGTGGACGCCGCTGGATGGGCAAGCCGAGGTCGTGATCTGCCACTCCGGCGTCCGGCATGCGCTGGCCGACGGTGAGTACAACGCCCTCCGCCGCCACTGCGAGGCCGCCGCGCGCGCGTTGGGGGCGCGTTCCCTCCGGGGGGTCGAAGCCAAAGATTTGACGGCGCGCCAGGGGCAGTTGCCCGAGCGCGAATACCAGTGCGCCCGGCACATCGTCGGGGAGAACCAACGCGTGACCTTCGGCGAACGCGCCCTCCGCGCCCACGACCTCGCCCAGTTCGGTCAGTACCTCTACCAAAGCCACGAGAGCTCGCGTGATTCGTTCAAGAACAGTTGTCCCGAACTGGACCTCTTGGTCGAGCTGGCCCGGGCGCACCCGGGCTGTCTCGGGGCGCGGCTGACCGGGGGCGGGTTTGGCGGCGCCACGCTCAACCTGGTAGCGACCGGGCAGGTGGAGGACTTCCGTCGCGTCATCGCCCAAGGTTACGAAGCCCGCACCGGACGCAAGCTGGAGTCGTGGCCCTGCCGGATCGTCGATGGAGCCGGCTGAGAGGGGAGACCGAACCGGACCACCTAAGCTCGAGGTGACTCCATGGCCGGTAATTCCAACCCGCCAGGGAATCCGGGATCAGGCCCACCGCCGGGTCTGGCCGCTCCCGTCACCGTGCTGCGGGGCGTGGGGCCGGAGCGCGCCGCCCAACTGGCCCGGTTGGAGATCCACACCGTCGAAGCGCTGCTCCTCCACCGCCCGCGGCGCTATGAAGACCGGCGCCGGATCTACCCCATCGCCCAACTGCCGCTGGGCGTGGCGGCAGCAACCCGCGGCCGCATCGTCGCCCAGGGCGTAAAGTACTGGCGCCAACGGACTCGCTCGCTCTTTGAGCTGATCCTCGACGACGGCACCGGTCGGTTGCACTGCCGCTTCTGGCAGATGCCCTACCTGGAGAACAGTTTTGCCGTGGGGCAAGAACTCTTTGCCTTCGGCAAGCTCGCCAGCCTGAAGCCGCGCGCCGTGGACCACCCCGAAACGGAGGTGATTGAAGCCGGGGAGGAGGCCTCGGTCCACCTGCACCGCTTGGTGCCGGTTTATCCCCTCACCGAGGGCCTGCCGCAACGCTGGCTGCGGGCCTTGCTCTGGCGGGTCTCCCAGCAGGCGCCCGCCGGGCTGGACTCCGGGTCCTCGCGGGTGCTGCCGGGTCTGCCCAGCCGGGCCGAGGCCATTCGTCATCTGCACTTCCCTGACGAGCTGGCCCAAGCCGAGGCGGCCCGCCGACGCTTGGCGCTCGACGAGCTGATCGAGCTGCAGACAACCTTGCAGCGGCGCCGCCGCAACCTGGAGCAGCACGCCCAGGGCCTGCCCTGCGGCGGGGATAATCGGCTCCAACGACCCTTCCTGGCGCACCTCGGCTTTCCGCTCACGGCGGCCCAAACGGCGGTGCTGCGGGAGTTGCGCCGGGATCTGTCCGGCCCGCACCCGATGCGCCGCTTGCTCCAAGGGGATGTCGGCTCCGGTAAAACCGTGGTGGCGGCCTGCGCCGCGCTCATGGCGATCGAGAGCGGTTTCCAGGTGGCCCTCATGGCACCGACCGAGATTCTGGCCGAACAGCACTGGCGCACCTTTGGCGGCTGGTTCGGTCCCCTTGGGGTGCCGTTGGAATTGCGCACCGGTGACCGCCGAGCCGCGTCGGTGCCGGCGCCGGACCCGCGTGGCGCCGCGTCACCCCGCACGCTGCCGGTGGGCGGTTTGACCCTCGGCACCCACGCCCTCCTGGAGGGAGACTTCGCCCCGGCCAACCTCGGCTTGGTGATTATCGACGAGCAACACAAATTCGGCGTCTCGCAACGCGAGCGCTTAGTGCGCAAAGGGAGTTACCCGCACCTCTTGGTCATGACCGCCACCCCCATCCCGCGCACCCTCGGCCTCACGCTCTACGGAGACCTCGACCTTTCCCTCCTCGACGCGCCCCCGCCTGGGCGCGGCCCGATCCACACCTACGTCCGCGCCCCGGCGCAGTTAGCCAAGGTGCATGCCTTCATCCGCCAGCAGCTCGCCAAGGGCCGCCAAGCTTACGTGGTGTACCCCCGGGTCGAGGAGGGCGATCTGGCCAAAGGGCTGAAAGCGGTCGAGCGGGAGGTGGCCCAACTTAAGGAAGCGTTCGCGCCGGCGCGGGTGGGCCTGCTCCACGGGCGCCTCGGCCCGGAGGCCAAAGAAGCGGTCATGGCCGGCTTCCGCGCCAACGACATCCAGGTCCTGGTGGCGACCTCGGCCATCGAAGTCGGGGTGGATGTGCCCAACGCCACGGTCATGCTCATCGAGAACGCCCAGAGCTTCGGCTTAGCCCAGTTGCACCAACTCCGCGGGCGGATCGGGCGCGGCCCGCACCCCAGTTATTGCATCCTCGTCGCCGACGCCCAGACGCCCGAAGCCCGCCAACGCCTGCGGGTGCTCGCGACCAGCACCGATGGATTCCGCATCGCCGAGGAAGACCTGCGCCTGCGGGGTCCGGGTGAACTGGTGGGCCAAGCTCAGAGCGGCTTGCCCCGCTTCCGCTTCGCCGATCTGGCCGCGGACCTGGACTTGGTCGAGCAGGCCCGAGCCCTCGCCGCCCAGCCGGCGGCCTGAGGCCGGGCCAACTCGAACGGCCGCCGTCGGCTGAAGCAGTCCTTTCCACCAGCCCGCCCGCTCCCGGAGGACGAAGCCGCAAGCACCGCTCGAAACTTGTTTCAAGGCAACCGGAAGGCCGGGCGAAGGCCGGCGATTGACTGCTCGCCACGATACCCGCACCTGGCTGAGGGGATGGTCAAACAGCGCGTCGGACTGGCTCCAAAGTCTTCCTCGTCCCGAACCGCCTTAGCACGAGGTCGAGTGCCCGCATCTCCTTTCGTGAGACAGGCTGAACGAAAACGCGCTTGCCAAGCCCGGCGGGCCGGTTAGGCTTGAACCCATGCTGGAAGCTGTTCGACCGAGCGGCTGTCCCCAGCAGAGTGCGGGGCGTTGGGGGGCGCGGGGTTGCGGCGGCCCGGTGGACCCGTGTGGGTCCCCGTCGGGACCTTGGCCTGCAGCCTCCGTGGATGCGCGGTTAGCTCAGGGGTAGAGCACTTCCTTGACACGGAAGGGGTCAGAGGTTCAAATCCTCTATCGCGCACCATCCTCGAGCCCGCTGGGGCGGCGGAATCCCGGACCGGCCCGCGGCAAGCAACCAGACTCTCCCGGCACTCGCCTCGAGAAGACTTGCTAAGAGCGCCGCCTGCCACTCGCGCGCGGGCGGGATTCAGGCCAGCGTGAGGCAGGCTTCCCGCCTGCGAATCCACGGCCCACTCCCGGTCGCGGCTCGGAAGAAAGCCCCAGCGCAGGCGTTGACGCAACCATCGATATGTCGGCTGAACCAATTGGGGAGCGCCACGCGGCGATCCAAGACATGCGCGAGCGGATCAACCAAATCGCGTCGCAGATCACGGCGTTGCATCCCTGCGTGCCACGGCTGGCGGAGCCGGGCACTCAGGCCGAGGTGTTGCGGGCCTTGTTCGAACTCACCAAGCAGGTCGAGGTGGTGAAGAAACACCTTCTCAAGCTCGAGAAACGGGACGCCTCGACGCTCCTGTAACCCACGATGCGGCGGTGGTGGTTCAGCCTGGGATTGCTGGGGGTCTATCTCGTGGTGTTCCAAGCCTGGGTGTGGCTGGACCGGCGCTGGGTAGTCACCACCGGGATTGGGGGCGCCCTTCTGTTTAGTGGAGGGGAGGTTGCCGCTGCCCGAGCCGCTTACTTCGCGAATTCCTGGGACATGCTCTTTCATGCCGCCATGATCTTGGACCTCCTGCTGGAAGCGGTGGGGGTGAACTACCACGCCGGCTACGGTTTCTATGGATGCGCGGCCGGTTTCGCGCTGGTGGTGGGGGGGTATCATGCCGGGGCGCAGCGCCGCCGCCCGAGCCGGGTGAGCAACACCACGGCTCCACCAGCCGCTCGGTGAGGGGGGGCTGGGCCATACGGCCACCGGGCGCCAAGTGCGGGCTATCCTCGGCCCGCCGGAGGCGCTGCTTGGTCCGCGGGCCTCGCTTTCCGAGCCGGGGCCGTCGCTCCAGCTCGCCCAGGGAGGGCGACCGCGGACCCGCGTTGAATCTCCCGCCGGGATCGCGTAGCGTCAGGTTAAACCTGTGTTCTTGGGTGTCTTGACCAAACTCCGCGCGGGCTGGCCACGTGCGGCGGCCCGGCCTACCCCGACGCGGGGAGAGCGTTGGCGCGCCGGAGAACGGCAAGTGGCGCGCCGGTTGCTTGCCGCAGTGTGGCTCGGGGCGGTGCTGATCGGCTGCCCGCCTCGCCTCTGGGCGGACCCGCGGGCGGCAGCGGCGGCAGCGGCCGCACCAGCGTGGGCGCCCGTGCCCGTGCCGGCGCCCAGCGAAAAAGCCCTCCGCTACTACCGGAGCGGCATGGTGCTCTGGGCGGTGCGCCAGGGTTGGGAACTGCTGGTGCCCGGGGTGATCCTCTTCAGCGGCTTCTCTGCCCGGCTCCGCACGTGGGCCGGGCGTTGGGGGCGGCGGTGGTTCATCCTGCTCGCCATCTACACCACCCTGTACGCGGCGTTGACGTGGGTGTTGGACCTGCCCCTGGATTACTACGCCGGGTTCGCGCGGCAGCACGCCTACGGCCTGTCCACCCAGACGCTGGGTCGGTGGTGGGGCGACGCGCTCAAGTCGTTGCTGGTGGTGGTTGCGGGCGGCGTAGCCTTGCTGTGGCTGCCTTATCTGGGGCTGCACCGGGCGCCGCGGCGCTGGTGGCTCATCACCGGTCTGCTGACGGCGCCGGTGATGTGCCTGCTCATGCTCATCGCCCCCCTCTGGATCGAACCGCTGTTCAACGACTTCGGTCCCATGAAGAACCGGGCGCTCGAGCGGGA
>JAJXTA010000066.1 GCA_021784265.1 bacterium
GCCGATACTCGACGGAGCGCGCAACAATGCCCTGGGCCAAATGGGGCGCGACCCCAAGGGCGGCAGGTCTCTTGCGGCCAGGCTTCGTTGCTCGCGCCTTATGGCCCACCGGCGGGTACGCTCGTCGCGCGCGCCTCGTCTGGCCGAAAAGCCCCTGGCCGCGAGCGTCATCGCATTTATGAATTGGGGCGCTAAAGCCATCACCATCGTCGGGGGCGGCCTGGCCGGCCTGACCCTTGGGATCGGCCTGCGTCAACGTGGGGTCTCCACCGTCGTCATCGAGGCGGGGAGCTATCCCCGGCACCGGGTCTGTGGCGAGTTCATCAGCGGGCGGGGTTTGGCGGTGCTGGACGGGTTGGGGCTGCGCGATCGGTTGCTCGAAGCGGGGGCGCGGCCGGCGCGGTCCGTGCGGTTCTTCACCCCACGGCGCGCCTCACCGCTTTGCCGCCTGCCCCAGCCCGCCCTGGCTCTCTCGCGCTACAGGCTCGACGCCTTGTTGGCGGCGGAATTCACCCGGGCGGGTGGCGCACTGCGCACGCAGACACGCTGGACCACCCCGGTGTTCGGGCCAGGCGTCGTACGCGCCACCGGGCGGCGGCCGCGACCGGTCGAAGGCGGGCGGCGCTGGTTCGGTCTCCGGGTGCATGCGCGGCACGTCTCTTTGACCGCGGACCTGGAGATGCACCTGACCCCGCAAGGGTACGTGGGCCTGTGCCAGTTGGCCGGTGAGGTTGTCAATGTCTGCGGCTTGTTCTGGGCGCGCCCACCGAGGGCCCACCCGACCCCAGCCAGCCCGCACTGGTTGCGCGGTGAACCTGGGTCACCGCTGCACCAGCGGCTCGAGGAGGCCGAGTTCCTGCCGGATTCGTTCCGCTCGGTCGCGGGTCTCTCGCTCCGCCCGCGCTACGCCCGGGAACGCGAGGAGGTCTGTGTGGGTGACGCTCTGACCATGATCCCACCGGTGACGGGCAACGGGATGTCGCTGGCGTTTGAATCCGCCGCCCTCGCCGCTCCGTCGTTAGCGCGGTTCACCACGGGCGCGTTGGATTGGGAGGGCGTCCGCCGCCAGACCGCGGAGAATTGTGACACAGCGTTGGCGCGGCGGCTCGCCTGGGCGTGGTGGTTGCAGCGCGCCCTGTCCCACCCCAGCCTGGCGGCGCTGGTAGCAACGCTGGTCCCGCGGGTGCCCCTGCTCTGGCCAGTGCTTTTCGCCCGCACGCGGTGAGCCCCGGAGGTGGGGAAGCACGGCGGGCGTTCCGGCCGAGGATTTGGCTCGACGCCACCGGGCCGAGCGGCCTTCAATGGCCACGCTCCTATGAAGCTGCCTGCCCTCCGCGGCCTCACGCTCGCCGGTCTCGCCTTCGGGTTGAGCGCCGCCACCCCCGCGCCCACCACCGGCGTGATCAGCAACGCCACCTTCACCCTGAGGGTCCAGGTTCAGGCCGGGACGGTGACGGCGACCTTGGAGGATCACCTCGCCGCCCGCCGCCTCGCCGACGGCCCCGCTCTGTACCGGGCCGTCCGCGTCGCCGCCGCTAGCACGGAGGAGTGCCGCGGACTCCAAGACCCGGTGGTGACAACGGCTGGGCCGGCGCTGACCATCGTCGGCCGGCTTGCCGGGCTGGAGTTGGAAGACCACGTTGTGCTGCCGCCCCGCCAAAGGATGATGGAAGAGCGCGTGGTGGTGCGCAATCAGACCGGGCGCATGATCGCGCTGTCGGATTTCGAAGCGGGGCTGGAGCGGCGGGTAGCCGATACCACCGGCCAAGTCATGGCGGGTTTGGCGGAAGACCGCTGGGTGGCCGTCCCGCTGCGGGTCCGGGCCAGCGATCCGCAAGGTTTTGTCAACGACTTCTCCCTCCCCGAGCTGCTCACGCAGCCGGGCTATGAACCGTGGGTGGACAAGGACCAGCAGTACTCGCAGGTCCCCTCCCGGCACCGCCGTTCCGAAGGCTGGGCCTGGACCCACCGCGACGCGACCCTCGGGATCTTCACCTTCAGCCAGGAAAACATGCTCTTCAGCGTGGTCTCGACCGAGAAGCGAACCGACGGGACCTGGCTGCGGTTTGGCGGGGTGTGCATGCTCTCGGGCGAACCGGCCGCCTTGACGCGCGTCGCCCCGGGACAAACCGTGGACCTGGGCGTCGTTCGCTACCAAGCCCTCGAGGGAGGTTACCCGGCAGCCATGCAGGCCTTCCGGGACATGCTTGACGAGAAGGGCTGCCGGTTTCCGCCCGGCTACAATCCCCCGGTGCATTGGGAGCAGCTTTACGACATGCCCGAGGCCTGGACCGACCGCCCACACCGGTACACCAAAGCCATCCTCGAACGGGAGGCGCAAAAGGGCCGCGCGTACGGCTGCCAGGCGCTCTATCTGGACCCGGGCTGGGATACCGACTTCGGCACGTTCCTGTGGGGCGAGCGCTGGCTGGGGCCGCGGCGTCCGTTCCTCGAGGAGATGCGGAGGCGATATGATTTGGCGGTTTCGCTCCACTGCCCGCTGGCGACCTGGATGTCCCACCAGTATAGCTGGGGCCTGGGGGCGGTAAAGAGCTGGCCACCGAGCGCCGCGCGGCTGGCGCCCACCCCACCCGCCGATGACGCAAGCCGCTGGCAGGTGCCCGCCATTCGGACCGGCCGGCGCAATCTCGCCTTGCAGCCCGGCGCCGGTGCCAACGCCTCCTCGGTGTTCATGGGCGGGGCCATGGCGATTCACCAAATTGCCCACCTCAACGACGGTTGGTATGGCAACACCGCCAGTTGGATTGCCGGCGCAATGCCCGCCTGGGCGGAAATCGACCTCGGCCAAGTCTGCCAGATCGGCGAGGTGCGCGTCGGTAACGACCACACCCAGCATTATACCGATCGGGCGGCGACGGCCCTGCGCGTGATGGTGGCGACGCGCTACAACGCCGCTTCGACCGCCCCGACCTGGCACACGGTGGCGGAAAGCACCGGCCGGCCGCTCCAGGCCGAACAGACCTTCACCTTTGCCCCGCACGCGGCCCGCTGGGTGCGCGTCGAGCTGCGCCAAGCCGGCCCGGACTTGCCGCGCCTGGACGAGCTCGAGGTCTATGAAGCCACGCCCGCTTCCGCGACCACGGCCACGGCGTACGCCCGGCGCGCCCGGCGCGGTGCTCCACCGCCGGCGGCCACCGCCAAGCTCGGTCCGCTGGTCTGCCTCGGTTCACGCCAATATCGGGAGGGAGCCGCTCGCCGGCTCGAGGCCAACTGCGCCGACGGCGCGGTCTTCCTGATGTACGACGGGAATTGGTGGAACGGCGGCTGCCAAGCCCCCAACCACGGCCACCCGATCCCCTACCGCTACGAGGACCACATCCGGGCCAACCTGGATTTGGTGCAACGGGTGCACCAACAGTTTCCCAAGGTCTTGATCGAGCTGCATGACCCGCTGGCGGGCGGCAGTCCCGCCCGCATGACGCCGGTCTATTACAAGTACGGCCTGCCAGGCAGTTACGATGAGAACTGGGGGTTCGAACTCATGTGGGACCCGATGGCCGACCTGCGGCAAGGCCGGGCCCGTGCGCTCTACTACTATAATCTCGGATGTAACATCCCCCTCTACCTGCATATCCGGCTGACGGAGGACACGGCCAGTTGCGTGGTGCTCTGGTGGTACGCCTCGACCTGCCGGCACCTGGGGATTGGCGGGGTGTGCCCCCAGCCGGCTGTGGCGGCGGCCCAGCAGCGGGCCATGCGGCGCTACCGGGAGCTGGAAGCGTTCTACCAACGAGGCGAGTTCTACGGCCTGGACGAGGCCATCCACGTGCACGTCCTGCCCGCCAAAGGCGCGTTCGTGGTGAACGTGTTCAATTTGTCGGACCAGCCCCGGACCATCGGCGGCGCCATCGACCTGGACCGGCTCGGCCTGGAGCGGCAACGCGCGTATCAGTCCTCCGCGCCCTGGGGGACGGTCGAGAAGGGGGCGTTGGTGGTGCGCCAGCCCTTGGCTCCATGGTCGGCCGACGTGGCGGAGTTTCACGCGCGCTGAGTTCCCCGTGCCCGCCGGGAGGCCACGCCCGCTCCGGCCGGTCCGCGCCACCCCCGCCCCTCACCCGCGGCTTAGAACCCGAGATTATCCGCCTTCGGCATGAGGCTCATCAGGTAATCCACCAAGTCGGCCAACTCGCCTTCGGCGATGCGCCCGCGCCAGGCCGGCATGTAGAGGGGCGGATGGGGCTTGGCGGGGTCGAGGGAGGGAATCTCCCGCTGCCCGTCGAGGATCCGTTTCTTGAGCTCGTCTTTGGTGTACCCGGCCGCGACATGGATGAGACTGGGGACCTGCTGGGCGGTCTTGGCATTGGGATTGGGGATGCCGCCCACCCCACCGGCGCCGTGGCAACCGGCGCAACCATACTTCTGAAACACGGTTTTTCCGCGCGCTACCGAGGTCATCAGCGCGGGAATCTTCATAAAGCCCACGACATTCGTGTCGGTCACCGAGAGGAGGAATTCGGTCAAGGACCGGATCTCCTGCTCGGTGAAATTGAACTGGGGCATGACGGAACCGGGGGTGACGGCCTGGGGATTGCGGAAGTGGGCGACAATCCAATCGGGGCTGCGGCGTTTGCCCACGCCATCGAGGGCGGGCCCGACCTTGCCGCCCTGGCCGCCGATGCTGTGACAACCGATGCAGCCCTTTTCCTGGAAGAGACGGCGCCCGGCCAATTGGCCGGGAATGCTCTTCATCGAGACGTAGTAGGCGCTCATTTCCTCGCCGGTGAAACTGAGCACATAGAGCGTCAAGGCGTCCAGGTCGGCGTCGCTGGCCTGGATCGGCGGCATGCCGGACCCGGGGCTGACCGCCGCCGGATTCTTGAAATGCTTCATCAGCCATTCCGGGCTGTGACTGGCACCCACCTTGTCCAACTCCGGCCCGATCATGCCGCCCACCCCGTTGAGCTTATGACAGCCGATGCAACCGACCTCCTCGAACACGGCCCGGCCCCGGGCCAGCTTGGGGGCGTTGGGGATGTCGGAGGCCAGATGACACTTCCCGCAGGCCGACTCGATGTACTTCATCGGCAACATCGGCTGATCCCAATGGGGCACCTGGCCGTGGGCGGCCTCGCGGGTGGTCGCGCGCCCCTGGCCTTGGTGACAGATGGTGCAGCCGAATTTATCGAAGGGATGCTGGTCGTGGTTGGGATGATAGGCCAGGGGTTGCGGGAAACCGCTGTAGCTGGGGTCATCGACCGCCGCATGACAAGTAATGCAGCGATCAACCCGGTTCAGCCCCGGCAGGACGAGCTGGTGAATCTCGACCGGGATGCGGGCCGCCTCGGCGCGGGCTTCCGGGGTGTTGGCGCGGGCCAATTCCTGCTTGCGGAACACCTGTTGCCAGCTCCGCCATTCACGAAACTGATCCTTGTAGTAGGCGACGATCACCAGCCCGCCCACCAGCAGGCCCAGCACGGCAAACCAGGGATAATAGCGGCGCAGCGACGTGTCCATGAGCGATCAATGAAACGCTTGTTCTTCCGCCGGGATGGGCTTCCAGGGGACTTGGAAGCTCCAGTTCGGGCCCCGGAACAGGCTGCCGATGGTGGTGAACACCACCGCGGCGATAAGGCAAACGGTGAAGAGGGTGAGCGCGACCTTGCGCTCGCGGGCAAACCAGACGCCCAGCCCCCGCCGGCGGCGGTCCAGGTAGGGTAGCAGGACCAAGGCCGTAACCAACAGCCCCGGGACGACCACCCCGCCCCACAGGGCCGAGTACGCCACCAGCTCCTGGAGGCCGAGGAAATACCAGGGGGCCTTGGCGGGGTTGGGCGGGTGGACGCGGTTGGCCAATTCCTCCAGCGGGGCATTCCAGAAAATGGCCAGCACCAGCACCACCGCCACGACGGCCAGAAACAAGAGGAGCTCGCGGAAGATCAGATTGGGCCACGTGAACACCACGTCCTCCGGGGCCAACCCGACCGCCGGGGTGCTCCCCCGCGCCAGTTCCATCAGGCCGTACGTCTTGCTCGTGGGCAGTTGGCCGGGTGCCAACTCCTGCTGGACAAACGCCGGTTCGTCCGGCCGCGCCAACCCTCCGTCCTTGCGCACCCGCCACAGGTGCAGCGCCACCAGCATGAGGACGACGCCCGGCAGGACAATCACGTGCAGCGTGTAGAACCGGATCAAGGCGGACTCGCCCACCATGTGGCCGCCGAGCAGGAGGAATTTCAGCTTCTGCCCCACCAGGGGAGCATAGCCGGCGATGTTGGTGCCGACCGTGATCGCCCAGTAGGCCAACTGGTCCCAGGGCAACAGGTAGCCGGTGAAGGACAAGCCCAGGGTCAGCAGCAGCAGGACTACCCCAACCACCCAGTTGAACTCCCGCGGCGGTTTGTAGGCGCCGGTATAGAACACGCGGCACAAGTGCAACAGGACGAAGACCACCATCAGGTGGGCCGACCAGCGGTGCATGTTACGCAGCACCCGGCCGGCGGTGACCACGAACTCGAGGTCCTTCATGTTCTGATAGGCCGCGTCCGTGGCGGGGACATAATAAAACATGAGCATTACCCCCGTCACCCCCAGGATGAGGAACAGATAGAGGGAAATGAGCCCCAGCCCGAAGGTCGTGCTCGGCTTCAGGGTCCGCTTGTGCACCTTGGCGGGCTGGAGGTGCAGCAGGAAACTGGAGATGGCCACCTGGGCCCGCTCCAGGTTGCTGGCGGGCAAGCCCACGCGGAAAATCGAACGCCCGACCCGCGAGGCGCGAAACGCATTCCAAACACGCTGCAGCATATTAGATCACCAGGTATTTCTTGGCCTCGACCGGCTGGGAGGCGTCGATGATCAGGCGCCCGTCCCGGCTCAGGCTGACCAGCAACCAAGAGAGCGGGCGGGGCGCCGGCCCGCTGGTCACTTCGCCGTTGTCGCTGAACTGGCTGCCATGACAGGGACAGTGGAAACCATGACCATCGGCGCCGCGGTTGACCGTGCAGCCCAGATGGGTGCAGATGGCCGAGACCGCCCGGAAGCTGTTCCCCTTGCGAATCAGGAACACCCGGATGTCGGACAGGAAGGTGGTCCCCTCGGGATAATCCTCCGGCTTCTGCCCCTTGAAGCGTTGGTCCGGTTCGTATAGGACGTTCGGAACAATATAGCGCGCCCCGGCCACAGCCGAGGCGCCCAGCGCGAAGAGGGCGGAACACCAGCCAAAGGCCAGTTGCATGAAATCCCGCCGTTTGACTTGGGTGGGGTCGGAGTCGTTCATGGTTAGGGAGTTCAGGCCGGCACCGTCTCGACGCGTTCCATGGTCACGGCCCCGGTGGGGCAGCGGACGGCACAGAGCCCGCAACGAATGCAGCGGGTCTCGTCTTTGAGGATCGCCCCCTGTTGGCCCGGGGCGGGAACCTTGCCGTAGCGGGCCACAAAGGCCGCCTGCAACCGGTCGTCCCCGCGCAATCGGGCGCTATCGACCAGACGCAGGCACGATTCGGGGCAGATGTCCGCGCACCCGCCACACAAGACGCAGAGGTCGCCGTCGAAGACCGGCCCGACGTGACACTTGAGGCAGCGCGTGGCCTGGAGGAGCGCCCCAGGCTCGGGATAGGCCCTTTCCACCTCGGCGATGCCGATCCGCCGGTCCACCGGCACCATCGGCGGCGTCCGCCGCGGCAGGGTCTCATAACCCGGGACCATGCGATATTGGTCGGTGGCATAGCGGGTGACCCGCACTTTGCGTGGCTGTTCCGGCTCGCGGCCGGTGAGGTACTTGACCATGGAGCGAGCGGCCCGCTGGCCCTCGGCGACCGCCGTGATAATGATGCGCGGCCCGAAGGCCACGTCGCCCCCGGCGAACACGTCCGGGCGGGAGGTGGCGAACGTGGCGGGGTCGGTCTGGAGCCCACCCCGGGGGGTGAGACGGAGATTGTCCTCGGGCCGGATCCAGGACAGGTCGGCGGTTTGCCCCACGGCGAGCACTACGGTGTCGCAGTCCACAGTCTCTTCGCTCCCCTCGATGAACAGGGGGTTGAAGCGGCGGTTCTCGTCAAAGACGCGGCTGCACTTGATCAACTGCATCCCGGTCACCTTGCCGTCCCGCCCGACCACCCGTTTGGGTCCCCAGCGGGTGTGCAACTTGATCCCCTCGTGGCCGGCTTCCTCGATCTCCTCGCGGGCCGCGGGAATCTCATCGAGGTTCTCCAAGCAATACATGTGGACTTCCGGGACCCCCTTGCGGATCGCCTCGCGGGCAACGTCCAGCGCCAAGCGGACCTCGTCGGGCGGCTCGCCTTCCCCCATGGTCAACTCTTCCAAGGCCGCAGTCGCGGAGCGCAAGGCCCCCCGCAACTCCGTCTCAGTCATCTGGGCGAAACGCTCGGTCTGCCGGATCACGGAGCGGGCGACATCGAACGCCACGTTGCCCCCGCCAATCACGACCACCTTGCGGCCGAGCGTGACGCGGAATCCCAGATTCACGTTGAGCAGGAACTCGATGGCCCGGAGCACCCCGTCCAGGCCCACGCCTTCGATAGCCAGCTCCCGGCTTTTATGGGCGCCGATGCCCAGGAAGACCGCCTCGTAGCCTTGGCGCTTGAGGTCGGCCAAGCCGTAGTCCCGCCCCAATCGCTGATTGTAGCGGAGGGTGACTCCCAGCGATTCGATGGCCCGGACTTCCGCCTCGATGATCTCGCGCGGCAGCCGGTACTCCGGCACCCCGAGGACCAGCATCCCGCCCGCCACGCTCTGCGCTTCGAACACGGTGACGGCGAAGCCCTGCAAGGCCAGCTCGTGGGCACAGGAAAGGCCCGCCGGGCCAGCACCCACGACCGCGACTTTGCGTCCCGCCCCGAGCCGGGCGCGCTGAGTGTCCCGCCAACCGGGATAGACCCGCCCCAGATCAAAATCTTCGGACTCGACGCCAAAGCGTTCGCAGACAAAGCGCTTCAAGGCGCGAATCGACACCGCCGCATCCAAGGCCCCGCGCCGGCACTTGGCCTCGCAGGGGGCGGCACATACCCGGCCGCAAATCGAAGCGAAAGGGTTGGGGGTGCGGGCGATGATATAGGCCTCCTCATAGCGGCCAGCAGCGATGGCTTGCACGTAACCGCCGGAGTCCGTCCGCACCGGGCACCCCTCGCGACAGAGCACCTGCCGCTCGAAGTAGCGGACGTCGGGGATCTCAATGGGATAAGGTCGTGGCATGGCCGGGGCTAAGCCGGGACAGAACAGCCGCGCGCAAGCTTAGCGGACGACGCCCGGCGGAGACGCCCGCCCCCTCCCCATCCGACAGGGAGAGGGCGGGCGGAGGAGGCGCTCGAAGTTCTTCACGCCGGGGCAGCCGCAGGCAGGGCGGAG
>JAJXTA010000067.1 GCA_021784265.1 bacterium
GAAACTAGCCAACCCGTGCTCGGCCAGCACGTCGTGGAAGACCCCGAAGTTCTTCGGCTTAAGGTAGCCGGTGTATTTCGGGATTTCGTCGAAGTTGGGATAAACGCACCACTCGCCGATCTCGTGGCTGAGGACGGGGACCTTGCGGGCGGCGACGTACGCACGGTAGTCGGTGGTCGTCTCGGGCGGGCGGGCATTGAGGCGGGAGGCGAGGCCGGCGCCCCAATGCTGGAGGCGGGGATCGGGGGTGACGTGGAACTGGTTCTCCGGCAGCTCGGGCCAACCGGAGGCGCTGGTCCAGAGCCGGCGGGGATCGAGCGCCTGGTAGTGAGCGACATAACGGGCAAGATAGGCGCCGGCGTTCTTGCCGCCCGGCTCGTTCCCATAAGGCATCAGGAGGAACGAGGGGTGGTTGCCGTAGGATTTCAGGATCCGGTCCGTCTCGTCATAGACCCACTGGTCCACGGGCCCGCCGTCGCCCAGCGTGGTGGACTGGTTGGCCCAACAGGTTTCGACCTGGAGGTAGAGGCCCAGCTCGTCGGCGGCTTCAAAGGCCGCTTCGGGCGGGCAGTAGGAGTGAAAGCGGATCAGGTTGAGCCCATAGGCCTTGGCCACGCCCAGCACCCGCTTCCACTCCGGCGCCTGCATGGGAGGATGGCCGGTCTTGGGGAAGATGCAGCATTCGAGGGTGCCCCGGAGGAAGGTGGGGCGGCCGTTGATGGTGAACTGCGTGCCGGCGGTGGCGGCGTCACGATAGCCAACGGAGAGCCGGCGCGTGAGACGAATACGGCGCTGGTCCGGATTGCGCTCATCCCCATCGGCCACCCAAACGGTCAACTCATGCAGGTTCGGTCGAAACTCGTCCCAGGGCGTGGCGGAGCTCCAAGCGGGCACTTCCGCCGCGAAACGGTTGGTGGTGCGAGCGCAAACCACGGTGAAATTCGTGGCCCAGAGCCGTGCCCGCGGGTCTCCCGGATACCGCATATCACCGGGGTCGAGCAGGTAGCAGCCGACGGTGTTGGTCACGGGGCGGCCGGTGGCGTTGCCCAGGAGGCCTCGCACGGTGACGGAGTGGGTCGCCAGGTGCGGGTACACCTGCAGGTCCTCGAGCCACACCAGGGGCGTGGGGCGCACCTCGATGCGGCCGACGATACCGTTCCAGTTCCCCTGGGTGTGGTCGCTGATGGCGTGCGAGTTCTCGCCAATATCGACGATGCGGCGGTTGTCCACCCGGATGGTCAACGTGTGGCGCCCGGGGCTGAGTTGGCCAAGGTCATATTCATGCGGCGTGGCGAGGCTGTTGTTGCCGCCCAGGCCTCGGGCGTCCACCCACGCGCGGCTCTCCCAGTGGACCCGTTCCAGGAACAACACGAGCCGCTGGCCCCGCCATTGCCGCGGAACTTCCAGCTCGCGCTGGAACCAGGCGACGCCCGCGTAGTATTTGCCCGGCTGGAGCCAGAACGGCACCCGCACCTGGCCCGGCCGCCGGTAGCGAGCGTAGCGGGGGGCGGTGAACCAGGAGCGGTCCACGATGCTGCCGGTCCAGGGCGTGTTGGTCGAAACCTCGTCGCCGATGCCGGCGGCGGGGAGCGACCCCGGGAGGTCAATCTGCGCTGGCAGCGCCCGCGCATACCAGCCTTCGGCCACGCCGCGGTCGGCTCGGTCCAGTGCGAACCGCCAACGGCCGGCGAGCGACTTGGCTGGAGCGGGCCGCGCGGCCGGAGCGGCGCCGAGGGCAAGCAGGAGCAGCCACACCCAAGGGACGCGTGGCCCGAGGCGCGGGCGGCGCGCCGGGAGGGTGGGCGTTGGGCGCCTCACAGGCTGGGGCCGGCCACTCATCGGGAACGCCGACCAGCCTGCCGCTTCGGGGCGGCTTGGTCAAGGGGCGAGGCCTGACGGCGCAGGAGTTCGAAGTTGATCTGCGACAGCTCGTCCATGGCGGCCAAAGCCCGCGCGTAGGCAGCCACGGCCGCGCGAGCCTCTTGGACCTGAGTCGCCCCCTTGAGGAGCACGCTCTGAGCCCGCCCGCCAGAGAAGCTCCGAGTCAGATAGTAGAACGGGCCGTGCTTGTTCCCGTGTTGGCAGTGGCAGGTGGCCTTGCCGCAGCGCAGATAGCGTTCCACCAACGAGGCGTGGACCAGGCCCGTGGGCAGGTGAAACCGGTGCAGCAGGGTGGTGCGCCGCCGCCGCAACTCGGTCAGGGTCTGGGCGCGCAAGTCAAGCGAGTGTCCCATAAGTTCCCAGTGGGGACCGACGCCGGCCGCCTCCGGCTTCACGCTGCCGACCGAGCGATCTCCTCGGGACCGCTCGCGGGCGGCGCGCCGGACGCGGCCTCGGCACCGGCGGGGAGCACAATCCCGAAGGTGGTGCCGCGGCCGTGCTCAGTCTGGTATTGGAGGGTGCCCCCCTGTTTCTCGACCGTCTGCAAGGCGATCGAGAGGCCGAGCCCAGTCCCGGTGGCTTTGGTGGTGAAGAACGGATCGAACAACCGCTTCTGCACGTCGGCCGGGATGCCCTTGCCGGTGTCGGCGACCTCGAGGATCACGACCTCCCGCACCTGGTCGTGCAACCGCTTGCGATCCTTGCGAATCCGGAGGGTGATCGTGCCGTCGCGCTGGATGCTGTCGGCGGCATTTTGCACCAAGTTGATCAGGACTTGTTCGAGCTGGTTCGGGTCCACCCGCACGGCGGCCGCCGGGCCGGCCTCGAGCGTGAGGGTGATGTTGGTCTGCGCCAGTTGGGACGCCAGCAGCGTCTGGACTTGCCGTAGCGGCTGCTCCGCGGGGAGCAGGCGAAACGCCGGTTCGGCAGGGCGGGCGAACAAGAGGAAATCCCGGACGATCCGTTCCAGCCGCTGGATTTCCTGGCCGATCACCTCGGCATCGGCCTGCTCGGGGCTGTCCCGGTCCAAGAGCCGCTGCAGGGCGAAGAGCCGGGCCTTCATCGCGGTCAGCGGGTTACGGATTTCGTGCGCCACCCCAGCCGCCAGCAGGCCGAGGGAAGCCAGCTTCTCCTGGCGCCCCATAAGCTGGCGGCTCTCCACCAAGCGCAACTGGAGGGGGGCGATCAGCTCGCGGTAAACGACCGCCGCCAAACCGCTGCCGCAGACCAAGAGCAGGACGAGCGAGCCCCAGAGCACAAACTGGAGGTGAGCCAAGGATCGGTCGGAGCGCTGCAGGAACAGGTTCAAGGCGCGCCGGTGGGCGTTGGCCAACTCATACGCCAGCCCCAGCAGTGCTTCCGACCGGGCCTCGAACTGGGCCAACCCGGTCATGGCATCGACCGACGACCGCCCGGCCGCGGCCGCCGGCCCGGCGAGCTGCCGGGCCGCCCGCAGATACGCCCGGTAAGCCTCCTGCAGCCGGGCCGAAATCGCTTGCTCCGGCGCGGTGGTCCAGAGCGCGGCTTCCCCAACGATCCACCGGTTCAACTCCTCCCGCGTGCGCCGGAACTGCTGCCACAGACTCGGGTCGTGGTGGATCTCCTGCCGGAGCACCAGGTTGTTGAGGGCCAACACCGCCTGCTGGAAATGGTCGGCGAAAAAGAAGCTTTGGGACTGGGCGGCCGTCAAGCGCTGGCGCATTTCGTGAATCCGCGCCCACGAGGTGTGGGCGGTCCAGCCGCCGAGCCCAATCATCAGGGCGATGGCGGACACGAAGACCGCCAATCTCAACTTCAAGCCAAAGCTCACGGTGCCCTAGCTTAGCGGCCGGCCGGCCTCGTCTCAACCCCACAAACGAACAACCAGTGGCGGGGCGTGCCTCCCCGGCCCACCGCCTTCCGAGGCGGCCAAGCGCGAAGGGGGGGGCTGGCCGGCGCGCGCCCCCAGCGCATCCGAGCCGACCGGCTGGCGGAAAACGGCCCCCGTTTGCCGGCGGCCGGTCCTACAACCCGCGGGCTTAATCCCGTTGACGCCCCGGCCGATAGACACTACCATCGGCGGCATCAAACGTCGCCATCGCCTGATTCCACGTTGAACCAAACCACATGTCCATGAAGAAACGCGGCGGATGCTTTTTTCTGACGGTCTTGTTGCTCGGCGTGGGGGCCTGGGCCGCCAATTCCGGGCCGGGCCCGGCTGAGATGCGGTACAAGACCAGCTACAGCACGATCCGCAAGCTGGGCTTGGACCTCTACCGCGGCCTCAAGCCCAAACAACGGGAGGCCATCAGCGCCGAACCGGTCTCGGTGGAAACGGACGTGACCCCGAGCATCAAACTCGCCGAACTCACCGACGACAACCGGAAGCTGGGGTTTGTCTTCGTCTCGGTGGGGTTCATCGATCTGATGAACAACGTGGCCCACGCCAAGGCGATCGACTTGATCGAGCGGGGTTACTTCAAGAAATACCTGCAGAGCCTAGCCCAGGAATCCGGGGAGAAAGAACTCCGGGAGCTGCCCAACCTCTCCAACCCCAAATACTGGAGCGACAAGGTCCTGAACGAACAAAAAAGCAACTTCAACCAGATGGTGGGCACCGCGGTGGCCATCAAGTTGGCCGATTATTATCTAGGCCACTACAAAAAATACGCCGCCAAACTGGAGGAGGCCAAAGGCAAGCCCGTGCCGATCAATGAACTGCTGGAGCCGGGGGAGTGGGAGGAGGCGGTGCGGGCGGGTGTGGCCAACGCCCTCGAGGCGGGCCTGGGCATCGAAGGCACCAAAGCCCTCTTTGATGCCATCGACGAGATGCCCCAACGTCCCGGTTGGACCCTGTACTTCCTGCCGGCCAACGCCAAGGTCAAGGCCATCAAGAAGGAAATGGAGAAGCTGGAGAAGAAGGCCTTCTCCGGCGACCTCTAGCTCGGCCCACCGCCGACAAACTCCAGCTCCGGCGCCCGGGCGATCAACCCCCGCGCATGGGCCTGCCCGAGGAAACGCCGGATGGCCTCCCGTCCGCGGGGCCCGTAATCGAGGGTCCAGTGGTTGACGTACATCCCCACAAAACGGTCGGCCAGCTCCAGGCCCATGTCCCGCGCATAGGCCAGCGCGTGGCGCACGGCCGCCGCCCGGTGGTCCAGACTGTACTGGATGCTCGCCTGGAGAATGTCGGCCACCCGCCGGCGGTGGGCGGGGGTCCAGCGTTTGTGAATGACGTTGCCCCCGAGCGGGAGCGGCAACCCCTCCTGGGCCCGCCCCCACCAAGCCCCCAGGTCTTCGCACACGACCAACCCCTCCTGCTCCCAGCTCAACAGGCCCTCGTGGATGATCAGCCCCACCTCCGCCTCCCCGGAACGCACGGCCCGAAAGACCTGGTCGAACGGCACCACCACGTAGTTCAGTTCCGCCGCCGGCCGCTCCAGCCAGAGCTGTAACGCCAGGAAGGCGCTGGTCATGGTGCCGGGGACCGCCAGGCGGGCCCGGGCCACCTCGGCCGCGGTGAGGCGGCGCTTAGCCACCAACAACGGGCCGTAGCCGTCGCCCATGCTGGCCCCGCTGGGCAGGAGGGCGTACTGATCGCTCACGTAGGCATAGGCGTGGAGGCTGATCGCCGTGATATCCAGCTCCCCCCGCGTCGCCCGCTCATTGAGCGTTTGGATGTCTTGCAGCACATGGCTGAACTTGAACTCGCCCGAGGGGATGAGCTCTTTGGCCAGAGCGTAGAACATGAAGGCATCGTCCGGGTCCGGCGAATGACCCAAGGTCAGCACGCGTTGTTGCATCGGTGCAGGCTAAAATTGGCCTGGGCGCTTGTCACGGGACAAATGTGCCCGGAGCGCGAAGTCGGGGCCTCGTCGCACCTTCCCCCTCCTCGCCAATGCCCGCGCCGCGGCAGGGGCGGACGACCGCGCCGCGCTACCGGCGGCGGAGCACGACCAGGCACCGGGCGCCAAACCAGCGCGGCCAGCGAGAGAGCCGGCGGTCCCAGCCTTGCAGCCTGCCCAGCCAGGCCGCCGGGTAAAAAGCCGGCCGACTGAACCCGCCCGAAAGCAGGTAACTAAAGCCCGCCAACACCTTTCGGTTCAACACCTCCCAGCCTGGGGGCCAGCGGTCAGGGGGCCGGTGGAAGAACAACCGGGTGGCGTTGCCCTGCGCCGCGTAATAAGGGCGCGGGCGCGACGGCGGGGCGCCGCCCAAATCAATCGGCGAGCGCCAGCCGATGGGTTCGGGATGGAACGCCCCATACACCGGGAAACTGGCCACGCTGATGAACGGTTCGAAGAGGAGCAGGCGCCCCTCGGCCCGCAAGACGCGGGCGGCTTCGTCGAGCATGGCCTGGGGCCGCTGGAGATGGTGGAAGACATCAAACAAGATGAGATGCGAGACGCTGGCCCGAGCGAACGGCAGCTCGTAGGTGTCGCAGAGGACATCCAGCCAGGGGTTGAGCGACAAGTCGGTCGCCAGCGCCTGCGGCAGACACCGCTTCAGGTTCCCGATCCCGGAGCCGATCTCGATGATGCGGCCCGGCAGCGTCAGGTCGATCCAGGCTAGGATTTCCGCGTAAAACTGGCTGTAGATCTGGCCCAGCAACGGTTTCCGCTCCCACGCCAGCCGGTTGTGCTGGATTTCGCGTTGATGACGGGACGGCGGGGGGATCATCCCTCAGGGGGCGGGCGGTGAGGCGGTGGCCGCCATTCGAGGTGGTGGTCCGGATGCTCGAGGGGCGTGAAACCAAAACGGCGATAGAGCCCATGGGCATCACGGGTGGCCAGACGCACCGAACGAAGCCGCCGCACCTCAGGATGCCGCACGAGGCACCCCACCAGCCATTGCCCCAGCCCGCGGCCGCGCCACGGCTCCAAGACGTACACGTCGGCCAGATAACCGAAGGTGGCGTAATCGGTGATCAGACGCGCCAGCCCGATCTGACGGTCCTGGTGATAAAGGCCGAAGCAGAGGGAATGGCGCAGCGAACGCGCGACCACCTCCGGCGCCACGCCGGCGGCCCAATAGGTGCGCGTCAAAAAGGCGTGGACCGCCTCCGGGTCCAGTCGGGCGGGGTCGGTACTGATCAGGAAGTCGGCCTGCCGGCATTCGTAAGGCATAAGGCGGCGCGCTTGGCCATGATCGCCTCGACGATCTTGCGGCTGATGTCGGGCTTGTCGAGGAGCACCTTCTGCGACGCCTCTTTGCCCTGGCCGATCAACTCGCCCTCGAACTGGAGCCAAGCGCCACGCTTCTCGATCACCCCGTGCTCCAAGCCCACGTCCAGGATGCTCCCCTCCTTGTTGATGCCCTGATTGAACATGATGTCGAACTCGGCTTCGGTGAAAGGCGGGGCGACCTTGTTCTTGACGATCTTGACCTTGACGTGGTTGCCCACGGCGGCGCCGGCGGTGTCCTTGATCGAGTCGCGGCGCCGGATGTCGATGCGGACGCTGGCGTAAAACTTCAGCGCCTTGCCGCCGGGCGTCGTCTCTGGGTTGCCGAACATGACCCCCACCTTTTCCCGAATCTGGTTGGTGAAAACGCAGGCGGTTTTCGCCTTGGCCAAAATGGCGGTGAGCTTGCGCAGCGCCTGACTCATGAGCCGGGCCTGCATGCCCATCGTGGCCATGCCCATCTCCCCCTCCAACTCGGCCTTCGGCACCAAGGCCGCCACCGAGTCGATGACGATGACATCCATGGCGTTGGACCGCACCAGGGTCTCGCAAATGGTCAGGGCCTCCTCCCCGCTGTCCGGCTGGGCCACCAACAGCTCGTTCAGATTGACCCCCAGCCGCTTGGCGTAGGCCGGGTCCAGCGCGTGTTCGGCGTCGATGAAGGCCGCCGAGCCCCCCGCCCGTTGGGCGTTGGCGATCACGTGGAGCATCACCGTCGTCTTGCCCGAGGACTCCGGCCCGAAAATCTCAACCACGCGCCCCCGGGGGATCCCCCCGACACCCAGCGCCAAGTCCAGGGCCAGCGCGCCGGTGGGGATCACGTCGATCTTGACCTGGGCGCGGGCATCCCCCAAGCGCATGATGCTGCCCTCGCCGAAGGCCTTGGTGATGGTCGAGATAGCCGCCTCGAGGTCGCGTTGACGCGCGGCGGCGGCGCGGGAGGCCTCGGCGGCGGCCTTGTCCGCGCTGGCTTTGTCCGCCGCGGCCTTCTCCGGAGCGGGTTTCTCGGGGACGGCTTTGTCCGACTGCGATTTCTCGGGAGGTTTAGGTGGCATAGTGTGCTCCTGCAATTTTCTTTCCTTAATAATCAAGGACGCCCCTTAAGTCAACGGCCAGACGCCCACGCCCGGAAATTCGGCAGCGCCGCAAGGCGCCGCGTTCTCGGGGGCGGGAGCGGAAAAGTTTCGGCGCCCGGGTGAGCGAACCGGGGTCGTGGAGCTCTGCGCCAGCTTGTGGAGTGCGCCAGCCCCCTGGCGCTTTGGGCGGAGCAAGCGGGGTGACGGGAAAAAGCGGGCCAGTCCGCCGCGATCCGCCGCTGGATTTGGCCCAAAATCCGACTGGCCAAGTGAGGCACGCGCACCCAGGGCAGGATCAGGAACCGGCTGTTGTTGGCCACCAGGCCCAGGTTCCTTGGCCGTTGCTGGGCCGACCAGCCCAGGAACCGATCCCAGTCCTGACACTTCCAGGCCGCCGCCCCGAACACCAGCGCGGCCACGGGCCGTTGGCTCCCGTCCCGGACCACGTATTGCAGGTCCTGCCCCACCGGGCCCGCAAAGCCCAAATAGTGAAACTGCCTCAACGCCGCCGCCACCCAACCCCGCTCCGCAGGCACGCCGCTAACCTCATCCAGCCGCAGGGTTCCCAACTCCTCCGGGCGCAGACTCCGGCTGTGGCCCTCACCCACCGGAAGGGCGAACGTGCCACGCTCCAACCGCTTGGTGCAAAGAACCAGGCCCGAACCGTCCCAGCAGAGCACCTTGAGCCGATTACGTGCCTTGTTGAGGAAGACGAACAAGAAACCGCTCGTCGGCTCCTGTTGGAGCGTCTCCTGGGCCAGGGTGGAGAGGCCATTGAAACTCTTGCGCCCGTCAATCGGCGCCAGCGCCAGGAAAATCCGCGGGGCCGCCAACAGGCTCAGCATGGCCGTTGCAGCGCTTGGACCACCGCCCCAATCCAGCCCGGCAGCGCCGCGGCGCCGAACCGCACGGCCACGCCCTTGGGCAGGCTCACCTCCGCCGCCCAGTTCCCAACCAGACCGGTCACCGCGGCCACGTTGACCTCCTGGAAAAGCGGCCGCGACGCGCTCCCGTAGCCGACTGCCCCCGAGCGGTGCTTCTGGTAAAGCCAAGAGTGCAGCCGTCCCGCCGGCAGACCCTCTTGCCGCGCGAAGTCCTTCAGGGCTAGCCCCTTGGCGCGGTAGCGGGAAAGCAACGCGGCAACCTCTTGTGGACGGTGCATTGGATGGTGGTTGCAATCACGTTTCATCCCCC
>JAJXTA010000068.1 GCA_021784265.1 bacterium
ACCTGCGGGATTATCCGATGGGGCCCGGGTTGGCGGAGGCGCATGCCGGGGCGGGGCTGGTGCAACTGGAGTCCTTAGGCCAAGTGGCCCCGGCGTACCAACATTTCCTGGAGGCCCTCGACGCGAACCCGCCGCCGGACCTCGAGCGGCGGGTGCGCGCGGTGCTGCAGACCATCGCGCAACGCCAGAAATACCCCCTCCGCCGGCTGCCGCCCTGCTGAGCCGGCACAATTGGGCCGTTGACAAGCGCCTGAAGCGCGTTAGGGTGCCATGCGGTTCGATACAGGCCTTATGAGCGACAGCTACACCCTCTATAACCAGACGGTGATGGACCACTTCCTCAACCCGCGCAACCTGGGCGAGGTGCCCGACGCCGACGGGGTGGGCGAAGTGGGAGCGGCGGCGTGTGGCGACATCATGAAAATCAGCCTTAAGGTCAAGGATGGCCGGATCGAAGACGCCCGGTTTAAGACGTTCGGCTGCGGCTCGGCCATCGCCAGCTCGAGCATGGCCACCGAACTGATCAAGGGCCGCACCGTCGCCGAGGCGATGAGCTTTTCCAACCAGGAGGTGATCCAGGCCCTGGGTGGGCTGCCGCCGGTCAAAATCCACTGCTCGGTCCTGGCCGAGGAGGCGATCAAGGCGGCGCTGGAGGACTACCGGAAGCGCCACCCGGAGGCGGCGGGCCAACCGGAGCGGTGAGTGTGGCGGCCGTTCCCGCCCGGGAACTCGGCATGGTTGCGCGCGTCCTCAACTTTTTCGCCTCGCCCCCGCGGTCCCGGGGCGGCCGGCCGCGTTGGGCCCGAGGGGCGGGCCGGCGGCGGGCGCGCTGATTTATGCGGCGCGTTTATCTTGATCATCTGGCGGCCACGCCGGTGCTGCCCGAGGTGTTGGCGGCGATGCAGCCCTGCTTCCTGGAAGCCTTTGGCAACCCCTCCTCGCTGCATCAGCACGGACTGCGGGCCCGCGACGCCCTGGCCCGGGCCCGCGCGCAGATCGCCGCGTTGATCAACGCGGAATCGCCCGAGGAGATCTTCTTCACCTCGGGCGGCACCGAGGCGGCGAACCTGGCGATCAAAGGGGTGGCCTATGCCAACCAGCGGCGGGGCCATCACCTGGTGGTCAGCGCCATCGAACACCCGTCGGTCCTCGGCTCGGTGGAGTTCCTGGAGAAACAAGCGTTTACGGCGACGCGCGTCGGGGTGGACAGTCAAGGGTGGGTGGACCCGGAGGCGGTGCGCGCCGCCCTGACGGACCAGACGATCCTGATCGCGGTCCATCACGTGAACCACGACCTGGGCGCCATCGAGCCGGTGGCGGCGGTGGGTCGGATAGCGGCGCAACGGGGCATCCCGCTGTTTGTGGACGCCACCGCGAGCGGCGGTTGGTTGCCCATCGACGTGCAGGCCATGGGCGCCAGCCTCCTGAGCCTCTCGCCCCACCGGTTCTATGGACCCAAAGGGGTGGGGGTGCTTTATCGCCATCGGCGGGCGCGACTGGTGAGCATTCTGCACGGCGGCGTGCAGGAGGGTGGCCGCCGTGCCGGCACCGAGAACGTGCCGGCGATTGTGGGCGCGGGGGTGGCCGCCGAGATCGCCCGGCGGGAGCTGCCGGAGCGCATCGCCCACACGGCCAAGCTGCAGGCACGCCTCTGGGAAGGCGTCCAACATCGCATCAGTTACGTCAAGTTGAACGGCCCGCCGCCCGGGGCCCAGCGCATCAGCACGACCTTGAACCTGAGCACGGAGTTCATCGAGGGGGAAGGACAATTGCTCCTGTGTGACCTGCACGGGATTGCGGTGGCCAGTGGCTCGAGTTGCGTGAGCAAGTCGCTCAAGATTTCCCATGTCCTGGCCGCGATTGGCCTCGACCACGCCTTGGCCCAAGGCAACCTCATCTTGTCGCTGGGCAAAGACAACACCAGCGAGGAGATCGATTACTTTGTCACCACCTTCGCCCAGGTCGTGGAGAAGTTGCGGGGGATGTCGCCGATGTGGGCGGACTTCCAACGCGGGGTGATCGATTCGGTGATTCAGCCCTCGGGCCGGGGAACGTCGTTCGCGGCGCACGCCAGCGCGCTCGCGGGCAAGCCCGCCGCGGCCCGCCCCTCTTAACCACTCATACCTATGCTCGACCAAGCCGCCGTTCGCACCGCCTTGCAGGCGGTCAAGTACCCCGGTTACTCCCGTGACATTGTGTCGTTCGGGCTGGTCAAGGACATCGCCGTGCACGCCGGCGCCGTGAGCGCGCGGCTGCAACTGACTTCCGCCAACGCCGAGGTCACTCGCCAGCTCAAGGAGGAGTGCGAGCGGGTGCTGCGGGCGCTGCCCGGGGTCGAGCGGGTGCTGATCGACGTGCAGAGCCCGGCCGCCCCGCGTCCGGCCGGCGAGCCGGCCAGTCCTTGGGCCGCCCAAAATCGGATTCCCGGCGTCCGCCACGTGGTGGCGGTCGCCAGCGGCAAAGGGGGAGTGGGCAAATCGACCGTCGCCGTCAACCTCGCCTGCGCCCTGGCCCGGTTGGGCGAGCGCGTCGGCCTGCTGGATTGCGATATCTACGGCCCCAGCATCCCGCTCATGATGGGCATCCACCAACGCCCGACCGTGAGCGAGGATGAGAAACTAGTGCCGCCGCTCGGGCATGGCGTGCGGCTGATGAGCATCGGCTTCCTGGTGGACGGCGACCAGCCGGTGATCTGGCGCGGGCCGATGATCACCAAGACCATTCAGCAATTCCTCTTCGCCGTCGCCTGGGGCGAGCTCGATTACCTGCTGGTGGATCTGCCCCCCGGCACCGGTGACGCGCAGTTGTCGCTGTGCCAAACCGTCCCGCTGGATGGCGGGGTGGTGGTCACCACGCCGCAGGAAGCCTCCCTGGGCGTTGTCCGCAAAGGCATCGCCATGTTCCAGAAGGTCAACGTAACCATCCTGGGCCTGGTCGAGAACATGAGCTACTTCACGACGCCAACGGGCGAACGGGTCGAGATCTTCGGCCACGGCGGCGGCCGGAGTGAAGCCGGGCGCCAACAAGTGCCGTTCCTGGGCGAGGTGCCCATCTTCACCGAGATCCGGGAGGGAGGAGACCAGGGGGTGCCGGTGGTGGTGTCGGCCCCGACGGGGCGGCCGGCGGGAGCGTTTTTGGAAGTGGCGGAGAACCTGCGGAAGCGCATGGCTAAATAGAGCCGCGCCGGTGGGCACCGAGCCGCGGCAGTACGCCACCCACCTCGATACCTCCTGCCGCCAGGCACCGCGGTGCTTGGCGGGTCCCCCCAGTCAGCGCGCGTCCGGACGGTGGGGCCTCTTCGCATCTCCGGCCCCGCGCCGACTGCACACTCGACTTTCCTCAGGGGCCGCCGGACACTGCCTCGCCGATGCGCCTGCTGGACCGTTACCTGTTGCGCGAGTTCCTTATCCCGCTGGGTTACTGCCTGGGCGGCTTCCTGCTCTTTTGGGTTTCGTTCGATTTGCTCTCCCAGTTGGATGATTTCCAACACCACCACCTGCTGGTGAAGGACTTGGTGGCGTATTACCTGGTGAAGACGCCGGAGCTGTTGGTGACGGTGATGCCGGTGGCCTTGCTGCTGGCCTTGCTTTACGCCCTGACCAACCACGCCCGGCACCAGGAGCTGACCGCCATGCGGGCGGCGGGGATCAGTCTCTGGCGCCTGTGCGTGCCCTACCTGGCGGCGGGCAGCCTGCTCAGCCTAGTGTTGTTCGCCCTGAATGAAATCCTCGTCCCTGATGGCAACCAGGCGGCCAACGAGATCATGGACCGCCGCCTGCCCGAGCGCACCAGCGCGGCCGAGCGCTTGTGGCACCGCAACCTCACGTTCCACAACGAGCGCGACCAGCGGATCTGGAACATCGGGGCCTACAACCAGCAAACCAGCGAAATGCTGGCCGTCCACATCGATTGGCGGTCGGCCGACGGCTCCCTGCGCCGCCTGTTCGCCCAACGCGCCCTCTACACCAACCACGTCTGGCGGCTGTTCCAGGTCAAAGAGATGGATTACCTCCCGCCCCCCAACACGGTGGCGCCACCCCCCACGGAGACCAACGAACTCGCCCTGGCGGAGCTCACGGAGACGCCGGAACGCATCCGCAGCGAAATCAAGTTCGGCGAACTCAGCAACTTCCGGGCGGCGAAGCGGCCGCGGCTCTCGCTGCGCGAGATTCTGGATTACGAGCGGCTCCACCCGCAGCTCAATGCCCGTGACTACAGCAAGCTCGCAACCCAGTTTCATGGCCGCTGCGCGGAACCGTGGACCTGTCTGGTGGTCGTGCTTATTGCCATTCCCTTTGGAGCGCCGGGGGGTCGCCGGAACGTGTTTGTCGGGGTCGCCGGGAGTATCTTCATTGGGTTCACCTACTTTATCCTGCTGCGCCTGGGTTTGGCGTTAGGCACCGGGGGCTATCTGCCGCCGTGGTTGGCGGCGTGGCTGCCGAACCTGGTCTTCGGCCTCGGCGGGATTCTCCTCACCCAACGGGTCCGTTGACGGGGTATGTCCTTGACCCGCCAGGTCGCCCGCGCCCTGCTCCCCCGGAGCTGGCGCAACTGGCTCCGGGCGCCGGCCAAATCGCTCCACTGGCTCTGGGACGACGGCCGCTACCGGCTCGGGGCCCGGGCAAACGTGGAGGTGTGGCCGGGTTGGTCACTGGTGTGCCATCCGGCGGCGTGGCGGTGTGCTTACCAGGCGCAAGCCACCGAGCCCGCGCAAGTCCGGGAGCTGGCTGTCTTCCTCGCCGCTTGTACGCCCGGCATGCGGTTGTTGGACGCGGGCGCCCACTTCGGAGTGTTCTCGTTGGCCGCGTTGCACTTTGGCGGGCCGCACGCGCGGGCGGTGGCCGTGGACCCATCGCCCTCGGCCTGTCGGATGCTGCGGATCCAGGCGGGACTCAACGGCCTGAGTGAGCGCTTGCACGTCGTCCAAGCCGCCCTGAGCGATCATGTGGGCACCGCGCCCATGATCGATCTCGGACCGCTGGCCCACGGCTACTATGCGCCCCCCAACTCCCCTCGGCCGGCCCGGGAGCTGACGCCGACGCGCGCCTTGACCGTGGACGAGGTGGTGACGGCGACGGGGCTTGACCCCACGCACCTGAAGGTGGATGTGGAAGGGGCTGAGGCAGCCGTGCTCCGCGGCGCGCAACAGACCCTTGCCCGGGCCACGGCGCCCCGCCTGTTCCTCGAGCTGCACAACCAGCTCGTGCGCGAGCACGGCGGGGACCCGGCGGAGACGCTGGCCTTGCTCCGCACCCACGGCTACGCCTGCTTCGCCGACGACGGCACGGCCCTGGAGGAGCCGGCGATCCTGGCGGCGGACTTGATCCGGCTCCGGGCGATGAAGGCGCCCCCCGCGGGCGCTGGCCCGGGCTCATGAGCGCCGAGGTCCTGATCGTTTCTCCCGTGATAGCACCCGCCCGTGGTGGGTTGGCCGACCATTCGCTGCGGTTAGCCCAGGAGTTGGCGGCCAAAATGCGCGTCGCCGTCCTCACCAGCCGGGGCGCTCGAGGCCCCGAAGGGTTCGAGGTCTTGCCCCGGATCGGTGATTGGCACGCCGGGGCGGCGCTAACGGAGGCGATTGCGAGCTCGGCCCCCAACGCCACCATCCTGTGGCAATACGTCCCGCATGCCTACGGCCGGGGTGGAGTGAACTTGGCCGTCCCCCGGGTGATGAGGACGTTGCGGCAGCGAGGCCGGCGGCAAGTGGTTCTCGCCCACGAAATTGCGGCCCCGTTCTCGCCTTGGCCGCACCGCTGCCTTTACGCCTTGAGCCATCGCTACCAGTGGCGCACCCTCCGGAGCTCCGTCCAGGGGTTGGGCCTCTCGACCGAGGCTTGGTTCGAGGTCTTGCGCCAACGCGAGCCTGCACTGGCGCCTAAACTGTTCCTGGCCCCCTCCCCAGCGACGATCTCCGTCTGCGCCTGGTCCGGAGAGCTCGCGACGCTTTGGCGGGCGGCGCACGGCTGGGAGGCCACCACCCGCGTCCTGGCCTACTTCGGCACCCTGAGCCGGACCAAACAGTTCGCCTGGATCCTCAGGGCGTGGCAGGAGGCGCAAGAGCCGGGCGCGCCGGTGGGTCTGGCGATCATCGGCGACCCGCCCCGGTTCCGTTGCCCGGCCCACCTCCAGGCCCTCTTCCGACCCCTGGGTTTCCTCCCCGCCGAAGAGGTATCCCGCGCGCTGCGCGCCGCCGATGTGCTGGCGTTGCCTTACGCCGACGGGGTGTCGGAGCGCCGCACCACGTTCATGGCGGGCTTGGCACATGACCTGGCGGTGGTAACTACCCTCGGTCCGAGCACTGGCCCCAACCTACGCCAAGCGGCGTTCTTCCGCGCGAGCGGCGCCGGGGAGCCTTCCGAGTTCGCTCGGCACGTCAAGGAGCTGCTGCGGGACCCCGGCCAGCGGCGGCGAATCGGCGAGAGGGGCGGGACCGCCTACCGGGAGGCCTACGATTGGTCGCGGCTCGTGGCGACCCTCACGGATCGGCTTGGCTCCGGCCCCGCGCCGCAGTCCCGGGATTGACCGGAGCGGTTCAGGCGCGAACAGGCCGCTCCCGCCGGACCACGAAATAAGGCTGGTGGCAGAGGTCGGCGCCCAAGCCCGGGTGCAGCCAGGCGCGTCCGGCGGCATCGCCGAGCTCGAAGAAATAGAGGAGCGGGAAGGGCGAATCGGTGTACGTGGCCGGAATGGTGGCGGCGAAGCGGCCACCCCGGACCGTCATCCGCTCCCGCTGCCAGCGCGCGGCCTGGTTGACCCGGCGGTAGTGCAGGTAGAGAGACAGCGGCAAGGCCACGGTTGAATTCCCACCCACAACCACCTCGAGCGGAACCTCCGTGCCGCGGCGAAAACCACGCGGCGGGACGTGTTCAACGGGCACGGTCGGGCGCCGCTGCGGCGCCAGGGCGGTGCGGAGGGCTTGACGGACCTCGCGAGCGGCCGGCTTGGTCTTGACGGCGCGCGCGGCAGCCAAACGACCTTCCATGGCGGCGAGGTCAGCGTCGATGGCGGGCAACCGGGCCGTCCAATGCCCGCGAAGTTGCGGTTCCAACCCAAAGGTGATGTCCGGCACGTACACGCCAGAGGCGGCGCGGGCCAGCGCGTTCCACGCGGCGCGGGCCTGTCGATATTGGGCCACGGCCTGCTCGAGCGCGGCGAGGTCTTCCCCTTGGGCGTAGAGGGCAAAGAACACGCCCGCGCGCAGTTTCGCGGCAAAAAAGCGCCCTAAACCACTTTGGAGGGTGACATCAACGGCCAAGCGGCGGAACTCGGCCGCGTTACGATCCGGCGCGCCCCGCTCCGCCCGCGTCAATTGCTCCGTGGCCACCTGGGCGAGATGCTCGAGCCACTGGGCAACCTCCAACGGCGAATACTTGGCCGCCCGGCGGCTGGCCAGCAGGTCCCCGGCATACTCCTCGATGCCCGAAAACAGAGCCGGGTCCAACGGGCTAACCGTGCCAAACCGGCGCGGAGACGGGGAGTCGCCATAGGGCTGCGCCGGGGCGTTCCGGACGATGGGCATGTTGGCGTACATCTCCGGCCAGAAACTGTTGTTGGCCGCCGAGGGGTCGTGCGCGGTGGTGACCAACGGCAGGATGCGGCTGGCGTGGCCGAGGGCCAACTCGACGCGGCCTGCCGCCAAGCCGTACGTTCGCCGCAAGCTCCGCCGCCACCCCTGCGGCGAGGCTGTCGGGTCGTAGAGGAGTCGGCCCCAGAGGCGATAACCGTAGCGGTACTTTTGCCAGGCGCCTCCCGCCGGCCTGAGCCGGGCATCGGCATAGGCGTCGCGTCCGCCGGGCAGGCCGGAACCTTTCCGGCCCTTGAAGAACAGGGGTTCGCACAGTTCCACCCCGAGGCTGCCGCAGAAGGACGACACCCGGCCGTAAGCGGCGGCCATGGTCGGATCCCCCCAGAGCAAGAGCCGCTGCGTCCCCGGCCAGATGCGGTGGAACACGCCGTAGCGGCGGTCCTCGGCCAACAAATCGCCGTAGCCGTAGCGCAAGAACCGCCGCGAGCCGGCGCTCTGGGCGAAGAACCCCTCGTCGTGAGCTTGGGCTGGGGGCAACTCCAACGGGCGAATGGCGGCCTGGTGGTACGGCAGGCCCATGTGCTCGGCCCAGTACTTGGGGGAGATCGTCACCGGCAAGCCGGTGGCCAAGGCGAGATCGATCAGGCGCTGGTCCAGGCCCTTGGCGTGCAGGTCGAGTTCAACCCGCCGCCCGCACCGGGCAACCCCTGCAAAGACCGTTTGCCAAAAGGTGTAACTGCCTTCCGGCACCCCGCTCTCGCCATGAACCCGGAAGGTGAGGCCGCTGATGGCGGGGCAGGCGTCCAGCAGCCGACCCAGGGCCTCGCGGCAATAGCCGGCGTGGGTTTCCGGCGTCAGCCCCGCGATGGTGTAGTTCGCCTGGGGACTGTTCGTCCACTGATACGCGTGGGTCCACAACCCCAGGTGGAACTGCAGGCCACGCGAGGTTGCCGCCGTGCCAATGAAACGGAGCTCGTCCAGGTTGTGGTCCCGCTCGGCGTCGGGCAACCCCACGGCCCGCACGGGATAGCCGGGGACCGCCAGGAAGAACGGATAAGCGAAGTGGAAATAGGCGTCGCGAATGCCGGTGGGAAAATCATACCCCAACCCCAGCGTAAGACTGAACCGGTTGAACCGCTGCGCCACCAGCATGGTCAGGTACTCTTCCCAGAACGCCCGGTTGTAAAACCACGGTTTGTCCTCGACCTCGCTGACGAAGGCGCGCGCGACGCTGCGGATGGGGTTGGCGGGTTGGGCGACGGTGGCTTCGTCCGGCGTCAGGACGGCGAGCGGGTTGTGGGCGTGGTCCACTTGGTCTGCCAACTCCAGCAGGGCATAAACCAAGCCGCGCTCATCCCGGCCGCACACCAGCAACCGCGAGGGGCCAGCCCGCGCCGGCTCGGGCACCAAGGCAAACGATTCCGGCGCCGTCGGGACGGAGACGCCTGCTCGCCCCAGGAGTTGGACCGCCACCGGGTCTTCCGACGTGCTGGCGAGGAGGGTGACGACAGGGGCCGATGCGCCGGCCGGTCCGGCACCCTGAACGAGGGCCACACCCCGGACCTGCAGCGCGGAGACGATCTGCTCGAGCGCCCAGGCGACGCTGGCCGATTGGGCACTGGGATGGGCCGAGCGCAAGAGGGCGACGCGGGCAGCTCCCGAGGCGGCGGCGGCCCCCGCGAGCGGGCCCTGCAAACCGCTGGCGACTGCTCCGGCCGCCAACCCCGCC
>JAJXTA010000069.1 GCA_021784265.1 bacterium
GCCCCACTTGGCGCCCGTCAACCGGGGGATCCTCACCACGCTCTACCTGGCGCCCACCCAGCATTTCACTGACGACGCCGGGGTCGGACGGTTGAACGAACAAGTTCGCGCCTGTTACCAAGCCGCCTACGGCAACGCACCGTTCGTCCGCGTGCTCGGGGAAAAGGCCCTGCCGGACACCAAGCACGTCACCGGAACCAACGTGCTCGAGTTAGCCTGGCGCCTGGACCCGCGCACCGGCCGGCTCCTGGTGATGAGCGCCGAGGATAATCTCCTCAAGGGGGCAAGCGGCCAGGCCGTGCAGTGTTTCAACCTCCTCCGCGGTTATCCGGAGGCCGCCGGCTTGGCATAACCGGCCTTGGTCGTTGCCTCAGCGGGCGGCCGCCCACCGGGTGGCGTTGCGCATGATGTGGCGCACCGACTCGTTGTACATGTGGGGATAGGTCTCGTGACCGGGTTGGAAGTAGAAGACCCGGCCCTTCTCGACCGTCCAAGTCATGCCTTGGCGCGAGGACTCCAGCGTGCCATCGGGCCGGTGGTAGATGCCGTCGAACACCACGGTCTCGGGCTGGGGCACCTTGAACGGCTCACCATACCGCTCGGTCTTCGGCAGATCGAAGTCCTTGATCCCGTGGGCAATGGGATGGTCCGGAGCGCGCACGACGACGGTCAGACTGCTCCCGTCGGCCACATACCATCGCCAACTGCATTCGGTCCCCATGAGCCGCTTGAACGGTTTGGCAAAATGGCAGGAATGCACCCCGATGAAGCCCATCCCTTCTCCTTTAACCCGTTGGACGATCCGGTCCACCAGCTCGTCCTTCACCTCGCCATGCCGTTTGTGGCCCCACCAAATCAAGACACTGGTTCGATTCAGTAACTCGGGACGGAGGCCCTGGTCAGGCTCATCGATGTTCGCCGTGAGCACCTCCCAACCGCGCAGGCGGACCAACCCCTCGGCGATCGCCCCGTTGATGTCGTCCGGATAAACATCCTTGGGCGCGGTGCGTTCGGACCACACCACGACCGTGCGTTTGCCGCTGGCGGCGAAGCCCTCCAGCCCCAAAACGGCCCCCGCGGCGGCGGTCGCGCCGCGGACGATCGCCGCGCGCCGCGAAAGAACAGAGGCCGAAAGGTGGTCAGGCGAATGAGGTTCGTTCATGAGCGAATGATTTCCAGCGCCGCCCACCCAAGCAAGCCAAATCCCAAACCCCAGCTCGGGCGCGGCCTACTTGACGTAGAGCGCCGCCTGCAAGTCCCGCACCACCACGCTCATGAACGGATACCGCTTGTCCGGCTCCCGCTCCAGACATTTGAGAATCGCCCGCTCCACCGCCAGCGGGATGTCGGGGTTGATCGCGCGCGGGGGCAAAAAGTCGCCGCTCCGGTCCAATTCCCGGCGCAGCACTTCATCGGCTGTCTCGCCTGGGAAAGGCTTGCGGAAGGTGAGCAGCTCGTAGGCCGTGACGCCGAACGCGAAGAGGTCGGCGCGATGGTCCACCGGCTCGCGGAGCAGTTGTTCCGGGGCCATGTACGCCGGGGTACCGGGGTTCTTGGCCAGGCGTTTGGGGGCCTCGGGCCGCGGGAGCGCGAGGTCAAAGTCCACCAGGCGCACCCCGGCATTGCGGGAGACCATGACGTTCTCGGGCTTGAAATCCATGTGCATGAAGCCCCGCTCGTGGACATGCTCCAAGGCCTGGGCCATGTCGATGAGGATATTGCCGACGTGGTCGGCCAGCAGGGGATCCGCCTGCGCCATCAACAGCTTCAGGTTCGCCCCCTCGACATACTCCATTTGCAGGTAGTAGGTGCCGTCGATCTTACCGTGCCCGCCGTAGCGGATGATGAGCTCGTTGCCCTGCAGCCGTTCCAGGACCTCGCACCCGGTCAGGAACCGTTTCCGCGCCGTGAAATCCCATCGCAGCGCCTGATGCAGCAGGCGCAGGGCGCAGGTTTGCTTGGTGGGGTCGGCCGCCAACCACAAATCCGCCATCCCCCCACTGTTGATCAGCTCGTGGAGGTGGTAGGGGCCAAAAGGGCCGGCCTGCCGGGGTTCACCCGAGCCGTTCCGTTGCTTGCCAAGTCCGAACATGTTTGCTAGACGGGCGGCTCACCGTGGCGCGGTCGCACGGTGAGTCGCCCACCCAACAATAAGCAAAAAGCAGGCCAGCCGTCTGCTGGAAAATAGTCCAGGCCCATGCGGTCGGCCGAACTGGAAGGCCGCTGTCGCGGCCGAAACTGCCCCGGGACGACAGGTACCGAGCAAGAAAACCGGTCTCACACGGCGGGGACGAAGATGACTCGACCCAAGCGGTGGAACTAGCGCGGCTTGAAAAGCTGTTGAAACTCCGGCATGGGGCGCAGGGCGGTGAACCGCGGGTCGTTGGCCGCCATGACGTGGAGGTTCGAGGCCTTGGGGTTGAGGGCGAGGCGTTGGTCACTCAGGGTGAGGGAGCGTTGCAGGGACTGCACGGCCTCGCCGGGCTTGCCCAACACCACTTCGGCCCCCGCCAAATCATACCAGACCTCCGGGTTGTTCGGGGCCACGACGGTGAGCTTGCGCAAGGCCGGCTCGACTCGCCGGTATTGCCCTAACTGCACGTAACCGTTGGCCACGGAGAGCAGCGTGCCGGCATCGACATTGGGGCGAGCCACCAACTGGTCCAACAGGGTGAAGGCCTCCCCGGTGTGTTGGAGCTGCAGATACGCCCCCGCCAAATTAAAGGCGGCCTGGATGTTGTTGGTGTTGGTCCGGTAGGCCCGCTCAAGCTGGCTGAGCTGCGACTGCACTTGGGTCGCATTGGCCAGCCCCTGCTTCATCGCCCGGATCTGCTCGATCAGGTTCACGGTGAACGGGTTATCCTCGTCAAACTCGCGGCACGTCTCGGCGATTGCCAAGGCGTCGTCCACCCGCCCGCTGTTGGCCAGCAGCGTGACGTAACGGGTGACGGTCTCCGGGCTGTACGGGCAGAGGACGAAGGCCTGTTTGAAGGCAAAATCCGCCTCCCGGTACACCCGCGCCCGCTCGGCCATGTTCTTGGTATCGCCGAAGCGCCACGCGTACAGGCCGGCGATCGAGTTCCGCAGCTTCGAAAACGCCTTCTGGGCGTCGTTGTCCCGCACAAAGCCTGGGTCGCCTTTGTAGCCGCGCAGGTCCCCGCGCAGGTAGATGCGCCGGACAAAATCGCAGAGGTCCTGCACCGGGGTATCGTAGGTGATCCAGTTGCCACACAGCCGGGCCGAGTAGAGACTCCAGAACTTGTGGTCCTTCTGCAGGATCTCGTCGGTGAACTCCGGCACCGGCTGGCGCTCGATCTTCATGATGATCCCGTAGGGCGCCAGGTGGGGATACATCCATTCCAAGGGGAAGCTCTCCTCGACGTAGAACTCGTTGGTGGGGTTCCGGTCGAAGATGTCCTTGGTGAGCAAGCCGTTGATCGCCATGACCGCGACTTGGCCCGCCACCTGGACCCGGCCGTCGGGCGTGAAGCTCACCATCTCGCCCGGGCGGATTTGTTTGGGCTCGTTGGGGAACTGGGTGTCGTGGTTCAGGCGTCGCTGGGCGTCGTTGATGTACTCCTGGAACGCCCGCTGCGAGTCGGCCACGCTGGAGGTGTGGATCTCTCTCCGGGGATAGACCCCTTCCCGGCGGCGGCGCTGCTCGACCTGCGCGCCGAAGCTCAGGAGGAGCTTATCGATGGGGGCCACCACGTTGGTCAGGCTCCCAATGAACTTGGCCACCACGTTGGTGTGGTGGAACTCGCCGTTGGCCTTGCGTTTCAGCTCTTCCTGGCCCATGGCCATGTTCTGACAGAAGAGCACCATGTCGCGCAGGAAGGGGGGGTCGATCTGGGTGCTCCGGTTGTAGTGGGCGCGGATGTACTCCAGGTAGGTGTTATCGGCCAAGGCGTTCTGGGTGATGATATAAACATCACGCCGGTCGAACTTCGGGTCCCGCCGGTCTTGCGGCGGAATGAAGCTTTCGCAGAAGATCATGTACGTGGGGCAAAAGCGCCCCGGATCCGTGCCCCCATAGAGCACGGCGTTACGGGCCATCTCGGGATAGATCCCAAAGGGCGGCGTGAACATGTCGTGCCCGAACCAAAACCCAAACAGGTGTCCGTGCTGCTCGTTGTCGGCCCAATGCCCCACGAGCGAGGAGACCGGGATCAGGCCGAACACGGTCAAGAGGATGGGCATGTGGACCCGGGTCCGGCACACCAGGAGCATGCTCAAGAAGGCGGCGATCAGGCCCACGACAAAGAGCCCCGCGTAGATGGTCAGGATGGGCTGGGTGGCGGAGAATTGGGCAACCATTTCGTGCAACCCGTGGAACAACACCCCGAGTCCCTGCCCCCCCGGCCCGGCCCCGCCATAGACCTCGTAGATCCGCACCACCAGCGTATAGACCGCCAGGGCAATCAACACCGCCGTCCCATAGAGCACCCACGCCCGCCACCGCTCGTACTGCGACAACAACATCGCCCCAACCAACGCCAGACCGAAGCCCAAGAACATCGAAATGGTGACGTGCGAGGCGGTGAAAAAGACCTTGGTAAGATCACGGCTCTGGCGGTCAGTGGTGGGATTGAGCAAGATCAGCAACAACACCGCCAAGCAGAGGTAGATCGCCGTGTTGCCGAGGATCCAGGCCCGTTCCCGCTTCTGCATCCGGGAGTAGAAGAAATAGGGCACCACCGCCAGGAGCAGGAAACTGACATGGAATTCGTCGATGGCCCCTTCGACGTACATCTTGAGCTGCATCAGGAAGCGCAGCGGGTCGGTGAGGATGTTGGTGGGATGCGTGGCCTCGTACTGGCCGCGGCTGAACGCATGGATGAAGCCGTCCCAGGTTCTGGGGTAGGCCCAGTTCATCGGGGGATTGGTCATCGAGGTCAGCGGCATGTAGAAATAGAAGGCGGCCCCGATGATCCAGGCCACCAGCACTGACCCCACCGTGCGCCATTCGGTTCCCAAACGCTGGGTCTGAAGGGTGAGCCAGCCACAACAGGCCAGCGACCCCAGGCCGACCGTATTGTAGATCACGTAAAGCGGGAGGTTGTTGTCGAAGCTGGTCAGCACCTCCATGTTCTTCAGAATCAACCCCCCACCGTAGATCAGCACATTGCAGAACAGGGCGTCGCGCCCGAGGCTGGGCCGGGCCGCCGCGATGGCCACCTCCAACCCCATCGCCGCCACAATCAACGTCTGGTGATTATTGAAGCTGATCCCGTAGAGAAAGGCGGCCCAATAGAGGTAGCGCCGCTGCTCCGGCGCGTACATCCACCGCAGCAGGCAACATAACACCCCCATCAGCGACAGCACACTCAGGCAATAGACCTCGACGATCACCGCCTGGCTCCACATGAACCCGTTTAACCCGATCATCAGCGCCGCCACAAACCCCGACACCATGCACAGGGCGCTCTCCCACCGCCGATCCAGGTTCTTAAACTCCTCGATCCCCTCCAGGATCATGCTGCATCCCCGCGACACCAGCAGCCCCAGCAAACCGCTGGCCAACGAGGCCGCCACCGCGGACGAAACCGACACCCGCCAGGCAATGTTCGAAAACGGCAACAACACCGTGAACAGCCAGGAATACACGGTCCACACCGGGTAGCCCGGCGCATGCGGCACCCCGGCGTAAAACGAACCCACCGCCAGCTCGCCGCTGTCCTCCAACGTCAAATCCGGCGAGAGCGTGGCCATGTACACCACGAACAGAATCACCGCGGTGATCCCGAAGGTGTACCAATCGAGCTTCCGGAACAACGGCGGGGGCGGGGTCAGCGGTGGGGCCGGCGGAGCCGCCGACCGCGCCGCGACCACCTTCCCCGTCTTGGCGGGTTTGGCGCCCTTGGCCTCACGCCCCGCCGGTGCGGGTGCCGCCGGCTCGGCGCCTTTAGCCGGCTTGGCCTTTCCGTTGCTCATGAGTTACCAGCGCAGATGGTTCGTTCCCGCATGCGACAAAGAGCGGTTACTAGAAGGGAAAGCCTCCCCGTTTGTCCATCCAAATCTGGCGTCCGAGGCGTTCAGATAGCTGTGAAGATCGGCGGGCAGATAGGCGGCGTAGAACTGGTTGCTGAACGCCGCCACCGCCAGCGCCGCACCCCCGCGAGTCTGGCTCAGCGAGAGGAATTGCGGCTCCCGCTGATGGACGAGAACGAACGCCAGGAGCATCGCCGCGCTCACCGGCGCCAGACACCGGCGCAGCACCGTCAGCAGGGCGTCCGGCGCGGCGGCGGGGACGGAGGCGACCTGGTCGCGGTTAAACAGTTGTCGCCTAAGCCTTGGAGAAGGGGGGCGCGGCTTCCAGGAATGGAGCCGGTCCTCCAACGGGTTCAACTCGTTCATAAGTCTCTTTCTCTAAATAGGTTCTGAGTTTCCGCAAGCCGTAGCGGTATCGTCCGGCCACCGTGTTGGGGGAGAGCGCCAACAGCTCCGCGATCGCGTCAAAAGTCATTGAATGCCAAATCTTTAGCACAATGACCTCCCGCTGCTCCCCCGGCAAACCCGCCAATCCCCGCATCGCCGCCTCCTCCCGCCCGCTCGGGTCCGGCACACGCTCGAACCAGCGCTGCGCGGCCAACTCGCGCGTCAGCCGGCGCCAGAGGCTGCGCCGGTGGTTCAGCGCCCGGTTGCGAAAGGCGCGCACGGCATAATGCTCCGGACGCTCCGGCGGCTCGGCCAAGGCCAGCAGCGCCACGAAGGTGTCCTGCAACACGTCTTCGGCCTCGTTGTGGCTCAGCCCCAAGGCGCGGCCGTAGAGCAGTAATTGCGCCGCCTTGGCTTCGTAAAGCCCTTCGCACCAAGCTTGGCCCGAGTCTGCAACGCTCACGGTTGTACCCCAAAGACACCGCGGGCGGCGGATTTGTATAACGTCATTGGCATTGGGGGCAGACCCCGAAGAATTCCAGCTTGTGCCGGACCTGTTTGTAACCGTTGCGCTCGGCGATCCGCGCCTCGAACTCCGGCGGGAAACAATCCTCGAGTTCCACCACCTGCGCGCAGCGGACACAGATGAGGTGGTGGTGGTGACCCCGCGTACCCTCTCGCACCAACTCGAACCGGGCGACGCCGTCGCCGAAATCGAACCGCTGGACGATCCCCAGCCCCTCCAACAGGCGCATGGCGCGGTAGATGGTCGCCAGATTGCAATGTCCGACCGGCAACTGCGCCAGTACCTCGCGGTTACTCAGCGGGTGGGTCTGGTGGCGGAGCAAATCGAGGATCGCCTGCCGGGGACCGGTCAGGCGGCAAGCGTGCTGGCGCAACCGGCCGGCCAGCGCCGCCAGTGGCTCGACTGGATGGGGGCCTGAACACGGCATGAGCTTCACACGCAAGGGCCAGTATCGCCGTGGGGCCTCCTCGTGGCAATCTTAGGCTGCCCGCCGTCGGGTGGACGTCCGGGAGGTCGGCGGGCTCCCAAGCCCGTGTCCCACGGTCTCCAATAGCGGCCAACGGGTCCCATCAGGCGGGACTGGCTCCGCGGCGTACCGTCAGGCTCAGGACAAAGAGGGCGATGCAAACCAGGACGATGGTCGGCCCACAGGGCACGTCGAGTTGGTACGACAGCACAATCCCCCCCACCCCACCGATCACCCCTACCAACACACTGCCCACGATGTGCTGCCGTAAGTTCCGCGCCACCCCGCGCGCCGCCGCCGGCGGAATCACGAGCAGCGAGGTGACGAGAATGATCCCCAACAGGCGGATGCTCACCGCGATGGTGATGGTTAGCACCAGGACAAAAGCGTAGTTCAGCCGCCGCACGGCTACCCCGCGGACATGCGCCAAGTCCTCTTGGACGGTCAGCAGGGCCAGATCGCTCAGACAGGTCAACACACCCCCAACGACCACCACGAACACCGCCGCTCCCAGCCACAGCTCCAGCGGGCCGATGGCGAGGATGTCGCCGAAGAGAAACCGATGAATATCGCCCCGGCTGGTCCGGAGCAGGCTCAGCACCAGGATGCCCACCGCCACCGACCCGGAGAGCAACAGCGCCATGATGGTGTCGGTGAGCAGTTGGGTATGTTCCCGGAGCCAGATCAGCGCCAGGGAAACCGCCAGTCCCACCCCCACCATCGGCAGGGTCGGATCGGCCAACCCGATCCAGTAACCCAGCGCCACCCCGGCCAAGGCGGCGTGGGAGATCGTATCGCCGAAAAAAGCCATCCCCCGCGCGGTCACAAAGACCCCCAGCAAGGCGCATTGGGGTGCCAGCAGCAAACCCGCGAGCAAGGCCCGCCGCATGTAGGGCTCAGTGAACATGGTGGTAGGGGGTCACGTGAATGCCGTAGGCGGCCTTAAGCGACTCGGCATTCATGACTTGCTCGGGCGTGCCTTGACAACAAATCGTCCGGTTCAGGGCCACGATCCGGGTGGCGTGCCGATACACCATCGAGAGGTCGTGCGACACCAGGACCACGGTAATCCCCTGCCGGCGATGGATACCGGCGATCGTCTCATAAAACGTCTCCTCCCCCGGCGTATCCACCCCCGCCGTCGGCTCGTCCAGGAGCAGCAACTCGGGCCGGCCCAACAGGCTGAACGTGATCAATACTCGCTGGAGTTGCCCGCCCGAAAGCCCGCCCAGGGGCCGGTCCAGGAGCCCTTCGATGCCGGTGATCGACCCCAGCTCCCCCAGCAGAGCATCGGTCCGCGCGTGGCGCCGCCACAGCCAATGCCGCGTCTCCCGCCGCCGCAGGCAAAGGAACTCCCGCACGCTCACCAGCAGGCCTGGCCCCAACGCCACTCGTTGCGGCACGTAGCCCACTCGGCCGAGCACCGCGCCTAGTTCGGTCTGCCCGAACAGGCGCACGCACCCGCCCGCCAGCGGTTGCAGTCCCAACAGGGAGCGCAGCAATGTCGTCTTTCCCGCCCCGTTCGGCCCAATCAGCGCGACGAGTTGTCCCCGCTCGATGCGCAGGTTAACCCCCTCCAGGACCGCTCGACTCCCCAAGCGGACGCACAAGCCTTCCACCTCCACCGCCGCGGCCGGCGGCGTGCTGGCGTCAGGCACGCTCATCGCAAGCCGGAGCCGTTGGGCCTCGGGGGAAGCCGGCCGGCGAACCGGGCGCCCCGGTGCCACCGGGCGCGGCCTGCTACCCTGAGGGATGCCCGCCTGCCCATCCGCGCGGTCATTGTCGGCGTGCCTCCAGAAACTGGCGCAGCGTTTGGAGGTTGCGCCGCATCCCG
>JAJXTA010000070.1 GCA_021784265.1 bacterium
GCTGGTGGCAGACCTGACACTCCTCCGGCGCGACATTGAGTCTGGTCGCGCGCCCGCGCCGGCGTGGCGTGACCGGTTGGGTGACGTGGCGCTGAGCCTCCGGCGCGTTCGCCCTGGTCAATACGCCTGGCTGGGGGGCGGCGGGCTCGCGCTGGGGGCGGTGGTGTACGCGGGCACGTCGCGGTTGGGGTGGACGGGCTTGGCAGCGCTGGTGGCGGCCGGGTTGTTGCTTTACCGCTACTTGCGCAACCGCCCGTTGGAGCTGAAGGCGGCCTTGGCTCGCCGCGTCTCCCGTTATCCCGAGGTGCGGTTCATTACCGCGGTCGGGCAAGACCTCACGGTGGTGGTGGATCGGCCGGCCGCGCACCTCTACGCCCGGATCGACCGGGAGACCAACGCCTGCAACAAGAAGCTGTTCTTTGGCCCGCCGCTGACGGTGACGGTTCGCAGCGATCTGCCCGCCGCCGAGCGCGAGCGGCGCTTGAACGAGCCGGGGGTGTGTTACGTCCGCAACGACCTTGCTGGCGGCCCGGACCCAGGCGGGCGTTGACTCAGGGCGGGGCGTGGGCCAACAGGAGGCGGCGCTGAGGGGGCGGCCGGGAGGGCCGACCCTCTCCGATCGGCCGCCTGCCCGCCTCCGAGGAACCGATCCGCGCCGATCTGGGACGAACCCAGCCCACGACCGCCATCGTCGCTCTCCCGCGGCGGTGGCGGTCCGTGGACAAATCCAAGGGGCGTACGACCGATCGAATTATCCGGGCGCGCCGCGCGCCGCCGTTCCCCCACGGCGGTTGACAAGGCGGGAGGCAACGGTCTGAAGGCATACGAGTTAAATCGATTTGACTGACGCTGCGCCCTTGGCCGCGCTCCACTGGCGGCAGGTCGATTCACCTCTTCGATGGGCCGATGGGCGGCACGCCGCCCGAGTCGTTGCGGTTGCCGGGCGTGACGGTGGGCCTGCCGCCCCAAGCCCAGTGGGAGCGCGGGGCAGCGGCCAACAGCCGTCCTGGCCTCACACGGACCGCTGGGTCACCTCCCCGTCGCTCGGTTTCGGACTTTGTCACTCGCCCGGTTTCACGGCCCTGGGTGTGCCCACGCCCTTGACCCTACCCCGGCCCACCGGTAGAATGCCCGCGACGTGGCGAGATTCCCGCCTCGGGGAGCAGACGATGACGCGACCATGCATGAGCAACGTGGAGATCCGGGTGGGTCGGCGTGGCGGCACCGGCGCTCGAGGCGGCCTGGCCGATGGTCGGGTTGAACCGCGATGAGAATCCTGATCGGCAGCGCCGAGCTTCACCCCTATTCCAAGACCGGGGGGCTGGCGGATATGGCGGCGGCGCTGGCGAAGGCGCTGGCCAAGGCCGGGCATCAGGTGGGGGTGGTCACGCCCCTGTTCCGGGGGGTGCGCGAGCGGTTTCCCGAGCTCCGCCCGATGGCCAAGCCGATGCTGTTGCCCCTGGACCGCGCCACGCTCCCGGCCACGGTCTGGACGGCGCGTCCGCGGGACCACGAGACGATTTATTTCGTCGATCAACCCGCCTTGTATCAGCGGGCGGGGCTGTACCAGGAGCGGGGGGGCGAGTACGCCGACAACGCCGAGCGGTTCGGGTTTTTGTGCAAGGCGGTGGTGTATCTGGCGCGGCATCTGCCCTGGCGGCCGGAGGTGGTCCATGTGCATGACTGGCACCTGGGCTTTGTGCCGCTGTTGCTGGAACACCAGCGCCGGCACGACGGCTGGGCCCGCGCCCCGCGGCATTGTTTCACCATCCATAACCTCGCATACCAGGGCAATTACCCGCCCGCCAAGTACCCCCTCCTCAACCTGCCTTGGGACTATTTCCGACCGGACGGGGTCGAGTTCTACGGCTACCTGAGCTTCATGAAGGCTGGGATCGCCCAGGCCGACGCCCTCACCACCGTCAGCCCACAGTATGCGCGGGAGATCCTCACCCCCGAATACGGCCACGGTATGGATGGGGTCCTCCGCGCCCGGCAGGGGGTGCTCACCGGGATTCTCAACGGGGTCGATTACGACGAGTGGCGCACGCGGCGCAACCCCTTCTTGGTCCAAGCCTACTCGGCGCGGGACCTGGGGAAGAAGGTCGAGAACAAGCGGGCCGTCCAGGTCGAGTTGGGCTTGCCGGTGCGGCCGGAGGTGCCGCTGTTCGGCACGGTTTCCCGCCTGGTTGCCCAGAAGGGCTTGGAGATCGAGCTCGCCGCGCTGGAGGAGCTGCTGGCGGTGGACCTGCAGTTTGTCCTTTTGGGTTGTGGGGAGCCGGAGTTGGAAACCGCCTTTCAAGCGCTCCAGCGGCGGTATCCCGCCAAGGTTGCGGTTCGGCTGGGCTACGCCCAGGGTTTGGCGCATCGCATTGAAGCCGCCTGTGACTTCTTCCTCATGCCCTCGCGATTCGAGCCCTGCGGCCTGAACCAGATGTACAGCCTCCGCTACGGCACCATTCCCATCGTCCACGCCACCGGCGGCCTGCAGGATTCGGTTCGTGACCCGCGGGAGGACCTGGCGGGCGCCGACGGCATCAAGTTTCATGAGTACTCGGCCGCCGCGTTGGCCAAGGCGATGCGCAAGGCTTTGGTCTTGTATCAAACGCCCGCGTTGCTGGACCGCTTCCGGCGCAACGGCATGGCGGCGGAGTTCTCCTGGAAACAAACCGCCGAACAGTACGTCGAGGTTTACAGCCGGGTCCTGGCGGCATGAAGACCTTTCTGGCGCCCGGGCCCGCCGAGTTGGGGTTCTGGCTCTTCGACCTGTTGGACCCGCGGATCGGCCTGCAAAACCCGCTCTGGTTGCTGGCGGCGGGTTTCCAGCTCTGGATGCTGGTCGATGCGGTGCGGCGGCGGGAGTGGGTCTGGGCGCTGTTTATCGTCATCTTCCCCTTGCTCAACGCCATCCTGTATTTCTTTCTGGTGTACCGCGCCGCCCCTTCGGCCACGCGTGGGTTCGAGCTGCCTGGGGCCCATGACCGGCGGCGGATCAAGGAACTCGAGGACCAAATTCATCACCTGGATAAAGCGCACCACCATTCGCAACTGGGAGACATTTATTTCCAGCAAGGGAAACTCGAGAAGGCGGCGGGGTGCTACCGCGCCGCCTTGGAGCGGGATCCCGACGATCCGGACACCCAAGCCCACTATGGCCAATGCCTGCTGCGCGAACGTCGCCCGCAGGAAGCCCTTGGGTTGTTGGAGAAGGTCTGCGCCGCCAATCCCTCCCACGACTACGGCCATACCGCCATGGCCCTGGCCGAGACCTATCAGGCCCTCCATCGGACCGATGACGCCGTGGCTGCCTGGCAGCGGGTGCTGCAGGAACACACCTACGCCCGCGCCCGGGTGCAGTTGGCCGAGCTCTACCTGGCCAAAGGCCGCGCGCCGGACGCGCGCAAGGAATTGGAAGAGGTGGTGTCCGACGATGCCCATTCTCCGTCCTTCCAACGGCAGCGCGAGCGGGTCTGGGTGCGGCGCGCGCGGGCGTTGCTGCGTCAGGCCTAGACCCGAGCCTTTCGCGCCGTTGGCGTGATCGGGTCGCCGCGCGGCCGGTCGCGTTGGCCGCACCCCGGGGTCGGAGGTTGCCCCCGCGGCGGTCCGCCTGGTAGCGTGGGCCAGACATGAATCGAGTTTGTCTGGTCGTTGGTTGGGCGTGCGCGTGGGCGGTGGCCTTGGCCGCGGAGGAGAACTGGCCCCAATTCCGGGGCCCGCGCGGGGATGGGACTTCGCTCGGCACGGGGTTGCCGTTGCACTGGGCGGAGGGGCAAAACGTGCGGTGGAAGACGGCGATTCACGGGCGGGCGTGGTCGTCGCCCGTCCTCTGGGGCGGGCAAGTTTGGGTGAGCACCGCCACCGAGGACGGTCATGAGCGGTTTGTGGTGTGTGTGGACCGGGATTCCGGCCGGGTGGTGCGGGACCTCAAGGTCTTCGACGTGGAGAAACCGCAGTCGATCCACCAGTTCAACACCTACGCCTCGCCCACCCCGGCCCTTGAAGCCGGGCGGCTCTATGTGACCTACGGGGCGGCCGGCACCGCCTGTCTCGACACCCGGACCGGCCACGTCTTGTGGACCCGGCGCGATTTTGTCTGCAACCATTACCGCGGCGCCGGGTCCTCGCCGATCCTTTACCAGGGGCTGTTATTCCTCAATTTCGACGGCAGCGACCATCAGTTCATTGTGGCGCTGGATAAGGCCACGGGGCGGACGGTGTGGCGCCAGGAGCGGTCGATCGATTACCGGGACCTGGGACCCGACGGGCAGCCGCAGTTGGAGGGCGACCTCCGCAAGGCCTTCGCCACCTGCCAGGTGACCGTGCTGGAGGGGGCGCCGGTCCTGTTGAGCCAGGGCTCGAAGGCCCTCTACGCCTATGATCCGCCGACGGGGGCGGAGCTCTGGCGGGTCGAAGAACGGACCAGCTACTCTGGCAGCACCCGGCCGGTTGTGGGCGACGGCCTAGTGTTCGTGCCGAGCGGCTTCTCCAGCGGACAGGTGCTGGCGATTCGCCCGGGGCGCCGGGGCGAGGTCATCGATGCCAATACTCCTCCCCCGCCCGGCACGCAATTAGCCGTGGTGTGGAAAGCCAAACGGGCAGTCCCCAAGAAACCCTCGCTCCTCTTTTTGGGCGGCCGGCTCTTCGCCATCGACGATAACGGGGTCGCCACCTGCTGGGAGGCCACCACCGGGCGCGTGCTCTGGAACGAGCGGGTGGGCGGCAACTACTCCGCCTCGCCCTTGGCCGCCGAAGGGCATATCTACTGCTTCAGCGAGGAGGGGAAGACGACGGTCCTCGCCGCCAGCGATCGGTTCACCAAGCTGGCGGAGAACCAGCTCGAGGATGGCTTCATGGCCTCGCCCGCCGTCGCGGGCAAGGCCTTGTTTCTGCGGACCAAGACCAGCCTGTATCGGATCGAAGTCGGTCCCTGAGCGGGGCGGGCCTCCTCGTGCTGTCGGGCGTTTTCAGGGCGGGCGCACCTCAGCCAACAGCCCCGCGGCCGTAGTCCGGCTGTAGTTCGCGAAAGAGCCAGGCGCGGGCGAAGGCGCCGGAGTCCTTCGCCCTCTCAGGGGAAATGCCGAGCACTTCGGCCGCCTCCTGGACGGTCAAGCCGACAAAGTAACGCAGCTTGACGAGTTGGGCGGGGAGGGGGTGTTGGGCGGCGAGGCGGTCTAAGGCTTCGTTGACGGCCAGGAGCTGGTCGTCGGGTTCCAAGCGCGCGAGCTCGAGGGCGTCGATGTCGAGGCGTTGGAGGCCGCCGCCGTGGCGTTGCGCCTGCTTGCGGCGGGCCTGCTCGATCAGGATGCGTCGCATCGCCTCGGCGGCAGCGGCAAAGAAGTGGGCGCGCCCGGCGAAGCCGGGGTCGCCGCGGCCGACCAACCGCAGCCAGGCTTCGTGGACCAGGGCCGTCGGCTGAAGGGTCTGGCCAGCGGCTTCACGGGCCAGCTTGGCCGCCGCGAGCTTGCGCAGCTCGTCATACACCAGGGGCAGCAGCTCCGCGGCGGCCTGGGGGTCGCCGGGCTGGAGCGCCGCCAGCCGCTGGGTGAGGTCGTTAATAGGTTGCTCCCGGGTTGTGCCTGAGTAAGGCCGGAACCGTCAGCGTGCCACCGTCGTCGTCCAAACCCAATCGCCCTGGAGCGGGTCAGTTAACACCCGGCCGCCGTGGTCCTGTTCGCTCCAGCCAGTGGAATAGAGCAGAAACTGGCCCTCGGCGGTGCGGCGATAGCGCGGCGGTTGACCGCCAATGAGGTCCGGCGGGATGCCGCGGAGATAGCCGGGGACGAGGGCTTCAAGCGTGACCGGGTACTCGCCGTGGGCGAGGCGGTAGCGTTCGAGCGCGCAGGCGATGATTGCCTGATTGAGGGTAGTCTGATTACGGGCAGTGGTTTGGTAGGCCCGCATCGCGTTGGGGATCGCGACGGCGGCGAGCAGGTTGTAGGGGGAGAGGTGCGAACGCCCGCCCGGAGGTGAAACCGCTTGTTCCGTGGCTTGCCACGCCGCCTCAACTTGGTGCGGCTCAATCAACGGTCGCGAGGCCTCCAGACTGTTGATCTGTTGCTCCATCAACCGGCCATAAACGAGGACGTTCTGATAGAGCCACCCTCGGGGCAGCAGATCGACCAAGGAAATGCGCGGCAACCAACGGCCCCATCCGTGACGGGGCGGGTCCGAGGGGCCGAAGAGATCCGCCCAACGGGTGGTCTGGACGCTCTGCACGACGGCGGCCACCTCGGTGTTCAGGGCCGCCGTGACTTCCGGCACCAAGGCAATGGTGGGTAGCCGCCCTGCTAACGCCGCCAGCTCGGGCTCGCCCCAAGCGCCCAGTCTGAGACCATCCTGGATGACCGAAACGTAGAGGCCATTGACGGCCACATCGATCATGGCCGAGACCAAAGTCATGGGTCGTTCGGTCGTCGGTGGTGGCGCTGGGTGGCGCGGAGTCGGAGGCGAGGTGACGATCTCACCCGCGGGATACAACCAGGCGGCCGGTGGTTCGAGCAAGCGGCGCAGGGCCTGGAGCCGGTCAAGCTCGCCCAGCGCCCGGCTGGGCTGACCCGCTAGCAGGAAGCATTCCGCCCGCTGAGCCAGGGTCTGGACCAACGAACGAATGGCCACGAAGTTCGGGACCGTCGCCTCGATGGGCCGCTGGTAGTCGCTGTCCGTCCTGGCGTACGGTCGTTGGAGAGCGCGACCGATGGTGGCAAAGCCCGGTTCAAGGGCTTCGGTCGTCGCCAGGTAGTCCTGCGCCGCGAAGGCCGGACCCAGGCTCACGACGAAGGTGTTACTGGACGCGGCCCGGACCTGGAAGCCCGGCAGCACTGTTGCCAATTCCGCGGACGTCCAGGGGCGCGTGGAGTGGATCGCCAGGTGGATCGGGTGGAGTTGGTCTAACGGGCGAGCCACTAGGGCGATCTGCCTCGCGCCGAGGGCCCACGGGCCCACGCTGCCCTCAATCGCTGCTCGCAACCGCACGCGGTCGGCCGGCTCGTCCAACCCCAGAGGCGCGGCTTCCCTGTCGGGCAGGGAGGTCGCGTCCCGGCGGACGAGCCGTATCTGGGCCACCACGACCTGACGTGGCAAGTGGCGCTGAACGGCGTCGTCGTTTTGGTGAAACAGCTCCGACAAGGCATTTGTCGCGCCATTCTTGACCAGCCACCGCATCTGCGGCGCCTTGAAGATGTTCTGATCATCCGGGACCGCGGGGGGAATATACCTGGACCAAGCCAGCACCTTGCCTTGCGCTTCCAGTTCCCGTTCGTACCGCAGCCAGGCCCGCTTGCCGCGCCAGTCTTCCTCGGCGTAAAACAACGCGACGGTCAGGACGAAGGCCACGAGGCCTACCAGCCAGGGGTGGGGGCGGGTGCCGCGCCGGCGGCGCCGTGGCGGATTGTCAGAGGGGTTAACGGCTTTTGCCACGTTCATGGAATGGTCGGAGATGGTCCGGGCGCGAGGAGGTTCACTGTGGGATCGGACTGGAGGCGAGGAGGGTGGCGCCGGGCCCGGAGGCCGAGCCACCCCGCGAGCGCCAACCCGAGCATGAGGCCCGCCAACACCGCCGCCACTGCGGTGACGACTAGTTGATGGCGGCGGATGAGCTTTTGGAGTCGGTACAGCGTCCGGGGCGGACGGGCCAAGACGGGTTGACGGTCCAGATGCCGTTCGAGGTCCAAGGCCAGGTCTCGGACGGTGTCGTAGCGGCGGGAGCGGCTCTTCTCCAGGCACTTCAGGAGAATCCAGTCCACATCGCCGCGCAAGGCGCGGAGCAGACGCGGGGGGGTGGCCTGGCGCTGGTGCGCGATGGCGGTGATCTCCTCCGGGGCCAGGAGCCGCAGGCGAGCGGATGGCCGGGGCGGATCTTGCTCCCGCACGACACGCCGCATCTCGTCCAGGCCCGCCTGAAGCAGTTGCCGCGCCGCAAACGGGGTCGTGCCAGTGAGTAACTCGTAAAGCAGCACGCCCAGGCTGTAAACGTCGCTGCGGCAGTCGATGTCCAGACTGCCCAGGTCGGCTTGCTCCGGGCTCATGTACGCGGGGGTGCCCAGAAACTGTTCGAGGGCGGTGAAAAGCGTCTGATCGGTGAGCCGGCCCTGGGTGGCTTTCGCGATGCCGAAATCGATGACCTTCGGCACGGCCACACCGTCCACGAGGCTGACCAAGACATTCGACGGTTTCAGATCGCGGTGGATGATGCCCTTCTGGTGGGCGTGGTGGACGGCCCGGCAGACTTGCACGCAAAGCTCCAGCCGGGCGTCGGTCGAGAGCTGGTTCTGGTCGCAGTAGTCGGTGAGCTTCGGGCCGCGCACCAACTCCATCACGAAGTAGGGCCGCCCGCTCGGGGTGGCGCCGGCATCCAGGACTTTGGCGATGTTCGGATGGTCCATGAGCGCCAGCGCTTGTCGTTCGGCGGCGAAGCGAGCGATGACCTGCTTGGTGTCCATCCCGGCTTTGATGAGTTTCAGGGCGACCCGCCGGTGAATCGGTGCCTCCTGTTCGGCCAGGAACACGACCCCGCAGCCACCTTCGCCAAGGACCTGCAGGAGCTTATAGCGGCCAATACGATCACCCTCCTTTTCGCTCGGGGTCACTGTCGAGGAGACAAAGGCACACCGCTCGGGCGTCGGCGCTGACCCGGGGGACGGTTCCGGGTCGGGCACCAGGGCCTGCAAGAAGCGGCCGGCGGTCTCGTCGGCGCGCAGCAGGTCCTCGACCCGCTGCCGCAGGGCGCGGTCGCCAGCGCAGGAAGCGTCCAGGTAGGAGGCGCGCTGGTCAGGGCGCATGCGCCGGCAGGTGGTGAACAGCGCCAGCTCGCGATCCGGTGCGGCACTCATGAGTGCGGGCATTCTATCCTTCAATGCGAAAAAATGGTGACGAAATGGGGGAGATTTTTCGACCGAATCGACACGACGCACCGGTCGGGGCGCCTTCACGCCTCGAAGGTTCCCGGTGCGCGCCGAGCGCTGGGCGTTCGCCTTCCCGGCGGGCGCGCGGACGTGCCGTCGTCACCGGAGCCAAGCCGCTCGTCCACCCGACCCCGGAAGCCGCCCCGGGGCGGGTTGGTTAGATCTGGAAGTCGATGCGGGCGGCGCGCTCGGCTTTGGCCAGGACCTTGACCTTGACCTCGTCGGCCACCACCAGCGAGTCCGGAGGGACGCTGGTGGTGAGGAACACATTGGCGCCGATGGTGCTGCCGGCCCCCACGA
>JAJXTA010000071.1 GCA_021784265.1 bacterium
GCTGGGGACGGAGGGCCCGGTTCCGGGGCTGGGAGCGTGAAGTAGAAGGTGGCGCCCTGGCCCGGAGCGGACTCCACCCAGATGCGCCCGCCGTGGCGTTCGACGATCTTCTTGCAGATGGCCAAGCCCATGCCGGTACCGGGATACTCCTCGCGGGTGTGGAGGCGTTGGAAGAGGAGGAAGATGCGGTCGTGGAACCGGGGATCGATCCCGATGCCGTTGTCCTCGACGGCGAAACGCCACCAGAGCCCCGCCGGCCTGGCCGAGATGTGGACGCAGGGCGAGGCGACGCCCCGGAACTTGACGGCGTTGCCGATCAAGTTCTGGAAGAGCTGCGTCAGTTGCACCACATCCCCCTTGATGGCCGGCAGCGGGTCTTGGGTCACGCGCGCCTGAGTTTCTTTGAGCGCCACGGCGAGGTTGGCGAGCGCCCGGGTCAACGGCACCGCGGCGGAGAGGGAGCTAAACGGCTGGCCCCGCGTCCCCACCCGCGAAAAACTGAGCAGGTCATTGATCAAGGCGCTCATGCGCTTGGCCCCATCGACCGCAAAGCCGATGAACTCGCGGGCATTGGCGTCGAGGCGTTCCTGATACCGGCGTTCGAGGAGCTGGAGGTAGCTGATCACCATCCGCAGCGGTTCCTGCAGGTCATGCGAGGCGACATAGGCAAAGCGTTCGAGTTCGGCGTTGGAGCGGGCCAGCTCGAGGGCCGTCTGCTCCAACTGTTCTTCGGCCCGCTTGCGGGCGGTGATGTCGCGGGCGGCCGCGAACACCCCCTGCACGGCGCCGGCGTCGTTCCGGTACACCGCCGCGTTGTAGAGCACGTCGGTCGTGCGTCCCGAGGTGTGGCGGATGGTCAGCGGGTAATCCCGGACCGCGCCGCAAGCGATGACCCGTTGGTAGCCCGCGCGGGCTTGGGCCGCCTCGGTGAAATAGTCCGCGAAATCGCTCCCGACCAACTCGGCGCGCGCCCGTCCGGTCGCGGCCTCGGTGGCTTGATTAACGTCAGTGATCGTCCCGGCGGGACTGATGGCGACCAACGGGTCGAGGCTCGCTTCGATGAGGCTCCGCATGTAGCGCGAGGTGCGGCGCAACTCCGCCTCCAACTCCCTGGCCGCGGTCACATCGGTACAGGTCCCCACCCACTCACGAACGCTGCCGTCGGCGTTGCGAACCGGCACGCCGCGGACCGCCATGTGCCGGTAGCACTGGTCGTGACGCCGCAGCCGGTATTCCACTTCATACGCGCTGGCGGCCTTGAGGGCCTGCTCCCAGCGCCGCAGGGCGTTGGGGCGGTCTTCCGGATGCACGGCGTCGGCCCAACCCCAGCCCTGGATCGCCTCCGGACACTGCCCGGTGAAGGCCCGCCACCGCGGCAGATCGGTGATGACTTGGCCGTGGGCGTCGGCGGTCCACACGATTTGCGCGGTCGCCAGGACCAAGGAGCGATAGCGGTCCTCGCTGGCCCGCACGGCCTCCTCCGCCCGCCGTCGGGTGAGGGCGTCCGCCAACAGATTGGCGGCGGCTTGGAGAAAATGGGCGTCGTCCTGGCTGAACGCGCGCGGTTGTCGGGAATGAACGCCCAGCACCCCGAACGGATGGTCCGGTTCCCCAATCATGACACTCATGCCACTGACCACCGCATGCTCGCGCGGGAGGGGCGGTCCCCGGAAGCGGGTCTCGGCGGCGAGGTCGCGCACGATGACCACCGCGCGGCTCTGCAAGGTGAAGCCGGCCTGGGTGGAGCGGTCGGCGTTGACGGTGGCCTCTCCCACTAACCCCTCGCTCCAGCCGAGCCCCGCGCGCAACAAGAGCCGTTCGCCGTCGGGCGACAACTCCAGCACTTCGCCCAACTCGGTCTCCAACATCCGCGTGACGGTGACCACGGTCTTGTCCAGCAGTTCTTGGATGGTGGACGTGCGCAGGAACTGGAGGCCGAGTTCGGCCACCGCCGCCTGTTGGCGGGAGCGCCGCTGGCCCTCGGCCTCGACGCGCCGCCGCTCAGCCATTGCGTTTACCAACTCGCGGTTGGTCGCCTGGAGTGCCGCCGTGCGCTCCTCGACGCGCCGCTCCGACTCGGCGTTGAGCTTGAGAATCTCTCGCGCCCGGCGCTCGCGTTCGGCGTCGGAGCGGTTCAGCGACACCGTCATGAGCCACAACACGGGGAAGGTCACGGCCAGCACGGCCACGGTGTGCAGCGCGGTGGCGATATGCTCGCCGTAAAACCCACGCCTTTCCCCGGCGCCAACTCCCAAATCCAACAGCACGGGCAAGAGCAGGATCGGCGGCAGGAACCGGCGCGCCAGCGCACCCCCCGCATGCTCATCCACCAGCGCGGCGGTCAGGCCGCGCGTCGGTCGGCACGCCAGCAGTCCCAGGGCCCCGCACACCACCGCGAGGACCGACGGCAGGGAAATCGCGCCGCCAGCCCCTTTGAGTTCATAGAGGGCGCTGGCGCCGTAAAGGTAACCGACCAGCGCCACCATGCCGATGGCGCCCGCCAGAACCGCCAGCCACTCGGCTGGCGCAGGCAGGCGGTGTGTCGGTCGGTCCAAGCACAGCAACGCCGCGCCGAGCAACAGAAAGCCCAGCGCCGCGTGCGACGCCATCGGGGGACCAAGCGAGAGTCGCTCGGCGGCGAGCCAGGTGCTCAGACTCAGGCGCCAACCCAGCAAGTCCTCGCCCAAAGCGGCCAGACTGAGGAGCAGCACCAGGCTGGCGGAGGTCCGCGCGACGAGCCGGCTCGCTTGCCCCTCGGCCCGCCGACGCTGGGCAAACCACAGGCCGACGCCAGTCAGGAGGGACGCCGCCGCGGCTTCGAGCCGCATGGGGCTGAGACGATGCCCCAGACTCAGGACCAGCCCCACCCCGAGCACCCGACCAACAACCCCCAACAGGCCGATGATCACCAGCACGATGGCGGCAATCGCCGAGGCGGCCTCGGCCAGCCTGACACGGTGTGAGTGGCTGCGTTCAGTCATGGATACGCCTTCACCAGCCCGGGCTCGTCTCTCCCAAACAAGCCTCGATTCCTCCCGCGGCCGCCGGCTCTGTCGCGCGGCCAAAATGTTCACCGCTCCCCAGTGAACCCAGACGCTCTAGGTCGGGCGCACGCAGGTTGCGGGTGGATGCTACGTCCGGCGCGTGGGAATGGCGAGCCTTTTTCTGGGGCCGGCTCAGTCGCTCAGTCGCTCGCCCCCGGGTCCCGGCGTGGTTCGACCCTGGCACGGGCGACAGCGGTTGAAGTTCGCTCTACCCTCCCGTGGTACGGCGGGGTAAGGTGGCGCACACGAATGCCGCACTCCCTGTCTTTCGACGACGCCTCCTGGTTAGGAGAGGTTGCGGCGGGGCGGACGGCCGGCCTGACTCCGGCACCCACCGCGCGCCGCCGGTCCGTTCCGGCGCTAACCGGGTGGCCGGCGGGGTTGGGACGCGCCTTGGCCTGCTGCCTCGTCCTGCTGGGAACGCGCCTCGCGAGTGGGCGGGAGCCCTCCTGGACGCTCGCCACTCAAGACACCCGGATCACCATCACGGTTGTCAGTGGGGCGCCGGCGATCCGACACCTGCAGCCAGTCCACGCCGACCATGATTGGGTCACCGGCGCCGCCCCGGTGCCATTGATGCCGCGGGTGTGGGTCGAGGGTCGGGCGCGGGCAACGCATTGGACCTTCGTCGAGGGCCGGCGGGATCGCGCCGCGGGAACCTTGACGCTCACCTTCTCCAACGCCACGCCCCCCCTCCGCCTGAGGTCGCTGTGGCGCGCCCGGCCCGGCCGCGGTCCGGTCGAGCACTGGCTGGAGATCCTCAACCGGTCGGACCGCCCCCTCACACTCTCGCGGCAAGACAGCCTGACCCTGAGGGCGTTGCATCCTGGCGGCCCCGCGCACCTCTGGTGGATCAGGCGCGGGGCCAGCAATGCCAGCACCCAGGGCGGAACCTTCAGCCGGGCGGTGACACCCGGCCTCGCGCTCACCTTGGTCAGCGACTGCGAGGACGGCGCCAGCCCGGTTCCGTGGCTGGCCGCCCAGGTAGGCGAGGAGCACGGACTCTACGTGGGCTGGGAGTTCTCGGGGCTCGGCCAGATTGCGGTCCGCACCCTCGACGACCGCGGCGGCCTACGCCTGGCTATCGGCACGGGACCAGAGTTCCGCACCGATCTCGGGGCCGGTGAGACCTTCTTGGTGCCGCCAGCGTTCGTCGGGTGTTACACCGGCGACCTCGACGACGGCAGCTACAGCCTGCACCGGTGGGTGATCGACCACCTCCGCCCGCCCATGCCGCCGGGCGTAGCGGACCCGACCCTGGCGTATAACCTCTATCTCGATGCTGGCGGCCCCGAGGCGCGCGAGGCGGATGTCCTCCGCAGTGCGGCCCTCTGTCGCGACCTGGGTTTCGAGACGTTCATGCCCGACGCCATGTGGTTCCCCGAATGCGGCGATTGGCGCTGGGACCCCCGCCGGTTTCCACGCGGTGGCGAACCTATCGAACGATTCGTGCATGGCGCCGGCATGCAGTTCGCCCTCTGGTGTGCGTGGAGCAATGGCGGCATCTCCGCCCAACCTGGCGCCCTGAGTGTTCGAGGCCCGACCGGCCATCCCGAGTGGTTCGCCACGGACTTTGCCCCGGGTTGGAAACCGGGTCCGTTCTATGGGGGGCGGCTCTGCCTCGGCTGCCCGGAGGCCAAGGCCTGGGCCGTCGAAAAGACCCAGTGGCTCGTGGGCCACAACCGCCTGGACTACCTCAAACACGACATCGGCCCGATCGTCACCCACTGCAACCAGACGACCCATCGCCACCACCACGGCGTGGATACCAGTTACTGGGCGGCGCTGGGTTACTATGAGGTCCAAGAGCGTCTGCGCCAAGCCTTCCCGCGGCTGATCCTGGAGGATTGCTCCGGAGGCGGTCATCTCAAAGACTACGGGGCGGTCGCCCGGGCGCATTACGTGGTCACCACCGACACCCTCTCGAATCTACCCGACCGCCAAAGCCTCTACGACTCGACCTTCGCCCTGCCGCCGCTGGTCCTGCAGGCCTACACCTACGACCGCCAGTACCACGTCCCCGGCGACGACCCAGGCGCTTTCCTCTGGCGCAGCGCGATGATGGGGGCTTGGCAGATCGATCCCACCGACACGCGGCGATGGACGCCCCAGGAACGCGACTCGGTCCGCCAAGCGGTGGCCACCTACAAAACGCGCGTCCGCCCGCTCCTGCGCGATGTGGAAGTCCACCACGTGCTGCCACGGCCCGACGGCGTGCACTGGGACGGTCTGTTCTATTGGAGCCCCACCCGGAAGCGGGGCGTCCTTTTCGTCTTCCGGCCCGACGCCCCGGAGGACGAGCGCAGGATCCGGCTCAAGGGGCTGGCCGCAACAAACCGGTACCAGGTCTCGTGCCAGGACGGCTCGACCCGCCCGGGGCTGCGGACGGGAGCGGACTTGATGGACCACGGGCTCCGAGTGCGCCTCCCCGAACGTTATCACAGCGATCTGGTGTTCGTGGAGGCGACCGCGGACCGTCTCTCACCCACTCGAGGCCGTTGAGGGCTGGGGTGCGGGGACCGGCGGCAAGGAAGGAAAACCCGTGGCCGCCCCACCGCGGCGCACCGCGCTGCTACGCCCCCCATCGCCACCCGCGGATTTCCGGCAGGTCCTCGCCATGCGTCGCGATGTACCGCTGATGTTCCAAGAGCTTCTCCCGCATCGCCTGCTTGGCATAGGCTGCCCGTGGTCCCAGTTGCGGCAGCCGGTCAATGACGTCCCCGAACAAATGGAACCGGTCCAAGTCGTTCATCACGGTCATGTCAAAGGGCGTCGTGGTGGTGCCTTCCTCCTTGTAGCCGCGGACGTGCAGGTTGCGGTGGTTGGCCCGCCGATAGGTGAGGCGGTGGATCAACCAGGGGTAGCCGTGGAAGGCGAAGATGACCGGCTTGTCGAGCGTGAAGAGGGCGTCGAAATCCTTGTCGCTCAACCCATGGGGATGCTCGCTCTGGGGCTGGAGCTTCATGAGGTCCACCACGTTGATGACGCGCACTTTGAGGGCGGGCAGGTGGCGGCGCAGCAGGTCCACCGCCGCCAACGTCTCCAGCGTCGGGACATCCCCACAGCAAGCCATGACGACGTCCGGCTCGGCGTCCTTGTCGTTGCTGGCCCACTCCCAGATGCCGATGCCGGCGGCGCAATGCTTGAGCGCCGCCTCCATGCTTAACCACTGCGGCGCTGGTTGTTTGCCGGCGACGACGACGTTCACGTAGTTGCGGCTGCGCAGACAATGGTCGGTCACCGAAAGCAGGGTATTGGCGTCGGGCGGCAGATAGACTCGGATCACCTCGGCTTTCTTGTTCACCACGTGGTCTAAGAAGCCCGGGTCCTGGTGGCTGAAACCGTTGTGGTCCTGCCGCCAGACGTGCGAGGTGAGCAGGTAGTTGAGGGACGCAACCGGCCGCCGCCACGGAATCTCGCGCGTGACTTTCAACCACTTGGCGTGCTGGTTGAACATCGAGTCCACGATATGAATGAAGGCTTCGTAGCAGTTGAAGAACCCGTGGCGGCCGGTGAGCAGGTAGCCCTCCAGCCACCCTTGGCAGAGGTGCTCGCTCAAGACTTCCATCACCCGGCCCTCCGCCGAGACGTGGTCATCCCCGGGCACCACCCGCGCGGTTGAGCAGCGCTGGTCCACCTCGAACACGGCACCCCAGCGGTTGGAGGCGGTCTCGTCCGGCCCGAACAGGCGGAACGCGCCCGGGTTGAGCCGGAGGACATCCCGGAGGAACTGTCCTTGCACCCGCGTGGCTTCCGCCTCCACCCCACCCGGGCGGGGCACCGGCACGGCATAGTCGCAGAAGTCGGGCAGGCGCAGGTCCCGGAGAAGGAGGCCGCCGTTGGCGTGCGGGTTGGCGCCCATCCGCCGCGGCCCGCGCGGGGCCAGGGCCGCCAGTTTGGCCACCAGCCGTCCCTGCGCATCGAACAGCTCCTCCGGCCGGTAGCTCTGCATCCACTGCTGCAAGCGTTGAATGTGCTCCGGCTTGTCCATCTCCCCCATCGGCACTTGGTGCGCCCGGAAAGTGCCCTCGACGGGTTTGCCCTCGACGCTCTTGGGACCCGTCCAGCCCTTGGGGGTGCGTAGCACGATCATCGGCCAGGCTGGCCGCTGCGCGAACCCGGTGCGCCGGGCCTCGGCCTGGAGCCGCGCGATCTCATCCAAAACGGCGTCGAGGGTCCCGGCCATTTGTTGATGGACCGCGGCGGGCTCGCTCCCATCCACCAAGTAAGGCGAGTAACCATAGCCGCGGAAGAGCGACTCCAGCTCGTCCTCGGGGATGCGCGCCAAGACGGTCGGGTTGGCGATCTTGTAGCCGTTGAGATGGAGGATCGGCAGCACCGCGCCGTCGCGGGCCGGGTTGAGGAATTTGTTGGCGTGCCAACTCCCCGCCATCGGGCCAGTTTCCGCTTCTCCGTCCCCGACCACGCAGGCGGCGATCAGGTCCGGGGTGTCGAACACGGCCCCGTAGGCGTGCGCCAGCGCGTAGCCGAGTTCGCCCCCCTCATGAATCGAACCGGGCGTTTCGGGCGCGACGTGACTCGGGATGCCGCCCGGGAAGGAGAATTGCTTGAACAGGCGCTTCATCCCCTCGGCGTCCTGTGAGATGTTCGGGTAGAGCTCGGTGTAGCTGCCTTCCAGATACGTATTGGCGACCAACCCGGGGCCGCCATGCCCCGGACCGGTCACGTAGATCACGTTGAGGTCGCGCGCGCGAATCGCCCGGTTCAGGTGGGCGTAGATCAGATTCAGCCCCGGGGTGGTGCCCCAGTGCCCCAAGAGACGCGGCTTGATGTGCGCCCGGGCCAACGGCTCCTTCAACAACGGGTTGTCGTAGAGGTAAATCTGCCCGACCGAGAGGTAGTTGGCGGCGCGCCAATAGGCATCCAGCAAGGCGAGGGTTTCGGGATCCAGGGGGCGAGTGGTGACTTGCTTCATAGCACGGTACTTCTGCGCCGCGCGCCGAGACCGGAGGTGACCCGGACCGAGACTTGCCGCGGCCGCCGTGGCCGCGGCCCACTCCGGGAGACCGACGCGCTGCTTTTCCTTTCGACACGCCGGCGCGCGCCGCGTTCACCCGTCAGCAAATCCACCACTTGCCGGGCCATGTACAACTCCTCGTCGGTCTTGATGACGCGGACGGTAGCGCGGCTCCCGGTCCGGCTGATTACGGAGCGATTGGCCGCGTTGCACCGCGGATCCAGTTCAACCCCGAGAAACCCCAACCCACGACAAATCCGGGTCCGGAGCGCGGGCGCGTTCTCACCGATCCCGCCCGCAAAGACGAGGGTCTCGACCCCGCCCAGGACCGCCGCCAACGCCCCAATCCATTTGCGGGCCTGGGCGCAGAAGACGGCCAGGGCCTCCCGCGCCCGGTGGTCCCGCCGCTCGCGTCGGAGCAAGTCCCGCACGTCGGAGCTGGTCTCCGAGAGCCCGAGCAACCCGGAACGGCTGTTGACCATGGTCTGGATCTGGGCGGGGGTCATCCCCTCGGTCCGGGCCAGGTACGCCAGCAAACCGGGATCAAGGTCGCCCGAGCGCGTGCTCATCACCAACCCGGCGGTGGGGGTGAAGCTCATGGTCGTGTCCACCGACCGCCCCTGGCGCACGGCGGTCATGCTGGCCCCGTTGCCCAAGTGGGCGAGAATCACTCGCCCCCGGGCCGCCTCGGGCCCTCCCACGCGCGCCAACTCCTCCATCAGATACGCATACGACAGTCCATGAAAGCCGTAGCGTTGGACCTCCCGTCGGTAATAGCGCCGCGGGATGGGAAGCAACCGTGCCACCAGCGGCAGGTCGCGATGGAAGGCCGTGTCGAAACAGGCGATCTGCGCTAACTCCGGGTAGCGCGCCGCAACGGCCTCCATCAAGCCGATCTCGGCGGGCAAATGCTCCGGGTCGAACGGGCTCAGCCGGCGCAGCTCCCGCAGCATCGCCGCGTCCACCCGCTGGGGTTGGCGATAACGCGCACCCCCGTGCACGACGCGATGGACGACGGCCCGGACCGACCGCAGCCCCCCCCACCCCGCCAGCACCCGCACCAGCGGGCGCAGGCACGCCGCATGGTGCGGCACGCGGACGGGCTCCACGCTGGTTCGGCCCGCGGCCAAATCCCGCACCTCCAATTCGCCGCCGGGCAACCCGATGCGATCGAAC
>JAJXTA010000072.1 GCA_021784265.1 bacterium
CATCTCTTTGGCCAGATCGAGGGTGGCGCGCATCTGGCCCTCGCCCGCCGCGGCGGACTGGCGGAGTTGCTGCATCGACTGGCCCATCTCGCCGCCCATCATCCCTTGCAGCTCGGTAATGGACCCCTTCATGATGCCGGAGAGGTTCTCCAGCGATCGGCTGATCGCCACCCGCGACTTGAGGGCGTCGAACTCGCGTTCGAACTTCTGGGTTTCGCGCAGGCTTTGGGCGATGATCTGAGTGTTCTGCTGGTAGAGCTCCTCGAGGTTCTTGAGTTGGGCCTGGTTGTCCTTGAGGTCGCCCTCCAGTTCGGCCAGTTGCTCGGCGTAATGGGCGCCGTTGGTTTCGTCGTTGGCGGCGGCGGCGGCCTGCAGCATCCCCTCCAGGTCGGCCTTCTGGCGGTCCTGGCGGTTGACCTGGTCCTTGAGGAGGGCAATCTGGCCGGCCAATTGCCCGTTGGCGTAGTGGGCCTTGTCCGCCTTCTGTTTGGCCTCGCGAATGCCGCGCTCGATCACGGCTTCGTTGATGGCGTCGGTCTCGGTGGCTTTCTCGGCGGTCAGGCCGAGCCAGATGAACAACCGTTTGATCGCTCGGAACATAAGGCGTTTCTCCGTTGGGGTTGGTTTACACTCTCGTTCGCTTCGAACCATAGCTTGGCCGATGGGCCTGCGGGTGTCAAACCTTCCCTGCGGCGGCGCGGCCACACGCGCCGTGGCCCGCCCCGGAGCGCCCTCCGGGGTCGCGGGTCCACATTTGCTTTTGAGTCGCGGGGCCGGTCGGTCTATCGTCGAGGTCGCACAATGAACCACATGACGACGCGCCGTTTACCAGGCCCCCTGATTGGTCTGATGAGCATTGCCGCAGCCGCGGGGTTGGGCGGCTGCCCCCCCCGCCTCCAAGCAGCGGACACCCCCCCCAAAGAAGCCTTGGTGTTGCAATTGCCCGCCCCCACCGTGCGGGGTACGCCCGAGGACCTGCCCAAGGGCCCGGGGATCGAGCCCTACTCCGACAAGCCGCGTCCGCCGTTCCTGGTACCCAAAGGGGTGCGGAACCTGGCGCTGGGCCGGCCGGTCACCGCCAGCGTCGAGCCCTTTACCGGCGACCTGAGCCAGCTTACCGACGGCAAGAAGGAGGCGGTGGACGCCGATACCATCGAGATGAAAAAAGGGGTGCAGTACGTGCAGGTGGATTTGGGCGCCAGTTGTCCCCTCTACGCCATCGTGCTCTGGCACGATCATCGTTACCTCCAAGTGGTGCATGCGGTGATCGTGCGGGTGTCCGACGACCCGCAGTTCAAGACGGGCGTCCAGACCCTGTTCAACAACGACCAGACCAACGCGGCGGGGCAGGGGATCGGCGCCGACCGCGAGTACTTCGAGACCAACCAAGGCAAACTCATCGACGCGAAAGGAATCAAGGGGCGGTATGTCCGCTGCTACAGCAAGGGCGGGAGCGCCGGGGCGTTGAACTGCTGGGAGGAAATCGAAGTGTACGGTCTGCCGGCCCAATGAAGGCGAGCCGCCGGTGGGCATGCTGGACCTCGGGGCGGTGGCGGGGGCGACCGCGGGGCTCCTGGCCGCCGCCGGCGCGAGGCGCCCGCCCCGCGGTGACGTCCCACTGGCTGGCCGTGCTGCTGAGCGCGGCCCTGGGGACCGTGGCGGCCGCCGACGCCAACCGCCTGACCTACCTGGACGACCATGACCCGTTCTACGTCCACCTGCGGTTTCCGAAACTGGCGACACCGCAATGGATCGGCGAGGCTGGGGTGGATGCGGTGGTGATTCTGGCCATTGACGACCTGCGGACTCCCGCCAAATACGAGCTGTTTTTGCGTCCGCTGTTGAACCGGCTGGAGCAACTGGAGGGCCGCGCCGCGGTCAGCATCATGTGCAACGCGCTCGACCCGCGCGACCCGCAGTTCCAGGCCTGGCTGCGGGAAGGGGTCTCGCTGGAGGTGCACACCCTGACACATCCTTGTCCGCTTCTGGCGGGCGGGGACTTTCATTCCGCCGTCACGAACTACTGGGGCGGGATCGAGTTGCTCGACCAGATCCCGGGCAACCAAGCCCGCGCCTTCCGCACCCCCTGCTGTGATTCCATCGACAGCGCCAGCCCCCGGCTGTTTGCCGAGCTGTTCAATCGCACCGGTCCGGCCGGGCAGTTCCTGACGTTGGACTCCTCGGTCATGGATCTCCTCTCGGCCAAGGACCCCGCGCTGCCCCCCGCCTTGGTCACCGAGCCGAACGGGGGCGAGCGCTTTCGCAAATACCTTCCCTTTCCCTCGTTCACCACCACGGTGGAGAACTACCCTTATCCCTATGTGCTGGGGCGGCTGGGGTGGGAGCTGCCGGCGGCCGTGCCGAGCGACTGGGAGGCCTTCCACCTCCACGGGGCGACCAACCCCGCGACGGTCGCGGACTGGAAAGCCGCGTTGGACGCGACCCTCATCAAGCAAGGGACCTTCACCATGATCTTCCACCCGCATGGTTGGATCCGGAGCGATCAGTTGGTCGAACTGATCGATTATGCCGCCGCCAAGTACGGGCGGCGGGTGCGCTTCTTGAACTTCCGCGAGACGCAGCAACGGTTGGACCGAAACCTCCTGGCCGGCCAGCCGCTCCGGGCCGCCAACGGGCAGGACAACGGCGTCCGGCTTTTGGACCTGGATAACGACGGCTACCTCGACGTGGTGATCGGCAACGAACACCGGCGGCAAACCCGCCTGTGGGACCCCCAAGCGGGTCTTTGGCGCGAGACCGGCTTTCCCACGGCGCTGGTCACGGTGGACACGGCCGGCAACCGGCATGAGGCCGGCGTGCGCTTCGGCATCGTGCCGCCGGGCCGCGCCACCATCGCTGGACCACGAGCGGGCCCGGGGCCCGGCGCTGCGGCGTTGGGGGACGGGGCCCTGGTCATGCTGGTGCGGAGCGAGACGGGCGCCGGCGCCTGGCGTTTTATGGGCGGGCAGTGGACCGCCGCCCCAGCCCTGCTCAAAGGGTTGGAACTTGATGGCCAGCCGCTCTACACCTGCCGGGAGGGGCACGACTGCGGCGTCCGGCTGCGGGACATCGACGGCGACGGGTGTTGCGAGTTGATCGTGGGCAACGCCTCACAGAATGCGGTTTTCGCCTGGGGCGGGGACGCCGTGGGCTGGGTCAAGCAAGCGTACGCGTTGCCGGGGGCCGCGCGGCTCGTCGATGCCGAGGGGCGCGACAACGGCCTCCGGTTTGTCGATGTCAACGGCGACGGGTATCCGGACGTCCTCTTCTCGAACGCAAGCGAGTTCTCCCTCCACCTCTACGTCCCGCGGCGGGTGTTGGGTTGGTCGGTGGGCTGGAGCCGGGAAGTGATGGCGGGCCGGGCGGGGGAACCGGGGGCGATCCCGCTGATCGTGCGCGGGAGTCCGCCCCGGGACAACGGCGTGTGGTTCCGCGGCGAGGGTATGTGGGTCCAGAACGAGGATACGACCGCGTTGCTTGACCATGTGGACCACCGGACCTTTCAGCAGTTACTGGCGGGGTTGCTCACGCCCCCGAAGCCGCCCCGGGAAGCGCTGGCCACGCTGCGGGCGCGCCCCGGCTTTCGCGTCGAGCTGGTCGCCAGCGAACCGTTGCTCGAGAGTCCCGTCGCGTTCGATTGGAGCGCCGACGGGAAGCTCTGGGTGGTGGAGATGCGGGATTATCCCCTGGGGCTGGACGGCAAGGGGAAGCCCGGCGGCCGGGTGCGCTGTCTCGAGGCGACGCACGGGGATGGGCACTACGACAAGTCCACAATTTTCCTGGACGGCTTGAACTTTCCCAATGGCTTGATCCCGTGGCGCAAGGGGGTGCTCATCAGCGCCCCACCGAATATCCTTTACGCCGAAGACACCAACGGCGACGGCAAGGCCGACGTCTGCCGAACACTCTTCACCGGGTTCCGCGAAGGGAACCAGCAGCATCGAGCCAACGGCTACGATTATGGCCTGGACAATTGGCTCTACGGGGCCAACGGCGACAGCGGTGGGCGCGTCCGCTCTCTCTTGACCGGCAAGGTCACTGACATCAGCTATCGTGACTTCCGTTTTCGGCCCGACACCGGGGAGTTTGAAACCCAGGCCGGTCAGACCCAGTACGGCCGGCACCGGGATGACTGGGGCAACTGGTTCGGCAACGAGAACGCCGTTGGCTCCTGGCATTATTACCTGCCCGAGCAGTACGTGGCGCGGAACCCGTACCTCTCGGTGCGGTCGGCCAAGCACGTGATGCCCAACTACCCCAATTACACGCGCGTCTATCCGCTCAGCCGGCTGGCCCAGCGCTTTAACGATCCGCAGACCGCCAACCACCTCACTTCGGCTAACAGCACCATGCCCTACCGGGACGACTTGTTCGGCCCCGGCTTCGCCACGAGTTACTTCGTGAGTGAACCGGTCCATAACCTGGTGCATCGGGAAGTGCTCGAGCCCGCGGGCGTGACTTTCACCAGCCATCGGGCCGCCGATGAGCGACAGAGCGAGTTCCTCGCCTCCAGCGACAACTGGTTCCGCCCGACGATGACCCGGACCGGGCCGGACGGCGCGCTCTACGTCGCGGACATGTACCGGCTGGTGATCGAACATCCGGAGTGGATTCCGGCCGACTTCCAACGGAGTGTTGATCTGCGCGCCGGGGCGGATTTGGGCCGCCTCTATCGCGTCTATCCCACCAACGCGACGCCGCGGCCCATGCCGCGGCTGGATCGACTGGGCCCGACGCGGCTGGTGGCGGCGATGGAGAGTCCCAATGGCTGGCAGCGGGACACGGTGCAGCGGTTGCTGGTCACTGCGGCGGACCCAGCGGCGGTGGCGCCGCTGGCGCGGCTGGCCGAGCGGAGTCCCAACCCCAAGACCCGGGTGCAGGCCCTCTGCACCCTCGACGGACTCCATGCCCTCACCCCGGGGCGGCTCCGGCGCGCCTTGCGCGATCCGGACCCGCGCGTGCGGGAGCAGGCGATCCGGCTCAGTGAGCCGTTGCTGGACCGCTCGCCGCAACTCGGACGGGCGCTCGCGGTCCTCGTCGCGGACCCCGCCCCACGCGTCCGCTATCAATTGGCCTTCAGTTTGGGGGAATGGCACCGGCCCGAGGCGGGGCAGGCCCTGGCGCGCCTGGCGCTGGCGAACCTCGAGGCTGAGCCGATCCAGACCGCCGTGCTTTCCTCCGCGGTGCCTCATGTGAGTGAGTTGATCACGGCGATCCTTGCGCGCCGCCCGCCGCTGCCGGGGCAGGACACACTGCTGGCGCGATTGGTCGGCCTGGCGGCCTCTTTGGGAGAGGCGCGGGCGCTGGGCACCAGCCTTGTCGCCATCACCCAGCCGAGCGGTTCGGGCTACGAAGCGTGGCAACTGGCCGCCCTCGGCGGTTTGCTGGAGGCAATGGACCGGCGGCACACAACCCTCGCCGCGCTGGTCTCCGGCCCCTCGGAGACCCGGACCCCGCCCTCCTTGACCGGCTTGTTCGCCTACGCGCGGCAACGCGCCACGGACCCCCAGAGCGGCGACGAGGAACGGATGGCCGCCATCCGCCTGGTGGGCCGCGACACCGCGGCCGCCGCGGCTGATTTGAAGGAGTTGGGCGGGCTGTTGGACCCGCGCAACCCGCCCGCGATCCAGGCCGCCGCGCTGGATCGGCTGGGCGCTTTGCGGGGTGACGAGGTGGCCGAGGTCCTCGTGGCCGCCTGGCCCGGCATCGCTCCCGCCGCCCGCGCGCGGACACTCGACCTGTTGATGAGCCGGCCAGCCTGGACGCGGGTCCTCTTGGCCGCCGTGGAGGCCCAGCGGGTTGCCGCTGGGGCGTTGGGCATGCCGCGCCAGCAGCAGCTCCTCCGCCATCCCCAGGCGGCGATCCGCGAACAGGCGCAACGCCTGTTCGCGCGGGCCAACGCCAACCGGGCGGCGGTGATTCGACAGTATCAAGTCGTCCAGCGCCTTCGCGGCGATCCGGTCAAGGGGGCCGGCTATTTCCGGCAGAACTGCACGCCGTGCCATCGCTTTCAGAACGAAGGCAACGAGTTGGGCCCCGACCTCGGCAGCGTGGCCTTTAAGCCGGTGGACTATCTGGTGACGGCGATCCTCGATCCCAGTCAGTCCTTCGAGACCCGGTACACCGGCTACACGGCGGCAACCAAGGAGGATCAGGAATACAGCGGCCTGATCGTCAACGAGTCCGCCAACAGCCTCACGCTCCGCCTGGCGGGAGGCAACGAGGTCGTCATCCTCCGGCGCGACCTCCGGGCGCTGACCAGCAGCGGCCGCTCACTCATGCCGGACGGTTTCGAGAACAGCCTGCCGCCGCAGGCCCTGGCCGACGTGCTCGCCTATCTCACCAGCGGGTCGTCGCCCGGGGCGCCCTTGGTTCCCGCCGCCGGCCCGTGACCGGCGCGGGGCCAGCCGCCTGAGGCGGCGCTTGGGTAGGGTGTTGGCCCCGGGATTTGCGAGGGTTTCACCCCCGTGCCGCGGCGGGCTAAGCGTGCTTTGTTGAGGGCCAGCACAGGTCGGGCAAGGCCGGGTGGCCTGCGATCGCGGCAGCCCGTGGTTGATCGACCTGCCGAAAAGAACCTAACGAAGCACGATGATGAAACCCCATAGCACGACACGCCTCCCTTTGCGCGCCACGGTACTGGTACTCTTACTGAGCCTCGGGAGCCTGCCGCGGACCGGGCGGGCGGACACCTCCCCCGCCCGGACAGGCCCGGACCACCAAACCCCGGCGGTGAATGCCGCCCCACCGAATCAGGACGGCGGCGGGACCCAGGTCTGGGTTTCCGACGACGCAACCGATCACGGCCACCGGCGGCGGGGTGCGCCCGGTGTGCCGCTGCCGGAGCCGGCGACCTGGGCGGAGATCGGCTCCTTGCTCGCCCTGGGCGGCGGCTTGGTGGTGTTGGCCGAGCGTCGCAAGCGCAAAGCCGCTTAGGGCGCCTTCCCCGCGGGTCCAGACCCGCCATCACTAGGCATGCTCAGCACAACCTGCCGCGGTTCTGGCGGCGCGCCACCAAACCACGGCTCCGCGGGGGCAACCGCGGGGCCCGGGGCAATCACGGCCGGGGGTGGCAACCCGTGCCGGCCCCGACGCCACACTCGGGTCATGAAGCCGCCGGACTACCTCATGCTCGGGGCCTTGGCGCTCTCAGGCGCCTGGCTCTGGCTGCGAGATCGGAGCTGGCTGGCGGATCCCGCCAACGCGTTGCCCGTCCTGGCCGCCCTACCGCTGTTTGTCTGGTTGGGGCGCCCCTGGCGCTTTGCGGACGGCCCCTGGCGGTGGGCGCCGCGGTGGGGCCTGCTTGCGGCGACGCTCTTCGCCCTGGGTTCCCTGCTCGGGAGCACGCTGCTGTTGGCGGGGTCCTGGACGGCGTTGTTGGGCGGCTGGCTGGCCGCGCGGGTGGAGCCCGAGGCGGCTGGCACGCTGCCCGGGTTAATGGTCTTGCCGCTGGCGGCGTTTCCCTGGCTCGGCGCGGACGTTGAACACGTCGGCTGGTGGTTTCGGCTCTCCGGGGCGGCGGTGGCGCAGTGGTTCTTGAGCGGGCTGCATCTGGAGGTCGTTCGCCACGGGACGTTGCTCGTGGTCGAAGGGTTGCCGGCGCGGGTGGAGCCAGCCTGCTCGGGGCTGCACGGCTTGCAGGCGATGCTGATTGCGGGCACGGTGCTGGCTTACCTCAAGCTGGGCCGCACGCGGCTCTACTGGTGGAATCTGCCGGTGCTCATCGCCGCCGCCTGGCTGGCCAACGCCCTCCGCATCATCGCCGGGTTGCTCTGCGGCGTGGCGCTCCGGAACCACGGGCGGCTGGCGTGGCTGGAGCCGCTCCATCTGGTGGCCGGTGGAATTGCGCTGTGCGCGATGTTTCTGTTCTGCTGGGGAGTTTTCCGCCTCGAAGAGCGGTGGTTGCGGCGTCGGGCGCCCGGGGTGCTCGAGGGGTCGGTGGCTTGGCGGTGGCTGGAGCCGATGGTGATCGCCTACTGTGCGTGGCGCTCGCGCCTCTTGCTCGACGCCTGGTTGCACAGCCCGTACGACCGCCTGGACGGCGTCTGTTTTCTCGTGTGGCTCCTGCCGGTCCTGGCCGCGGGGCGGGCGGACGCCCCGTGGCCCCGTCAGCCCGCGGGCTGGCGCCTGGGGCCGCTCAGCGTGGGGGTGGCCTTAACCTTCCTGGGCGACGTCGTGGACCTGAACCTGGCGCGCGAGGCGGGGTTGGCCGCGGCGCTCATGAGCCCGCCGCGGGCGCCGAAGGAGTTCCTGTGGCGGGCCAGCGCGCTGGCTTGGTTGCCGGCGGCGGGCTGGGCTGCCAGCCGCTGGGGGGCCGAGCCGGGCAGGCTCGCGGCCGTGCGGTTGCTGCTGTCCCTGGCCGGCGGGCTGGGGAGCGGGCGCCTTCTTCGTCCGCGCGGGCGACCGCTGCCGGTGTTAGATCATGCGGTGGACTCGCACATGGTCTCCTGAGGCGTTCCGGCGCCTGGAGGCGCGCGCCCGACGGCGGATTCTGGGCCTCGGCACCGTCTGCGCCCTCCTCTGCGGGATGCTGTGGGATGGGTTCCCGCTCCCCGACGAGCGGGGTTGGCTGGCGGAAGTCCCGGCGCGCGGCGCCGGCTTTGCGGCGCGGGACCTGCCGTTGCGCCCCTGGGAGCGCGCGGCGCTCGGCTCCGCGGGCGTGCTGCATCGACGTTACGATTATCAGGGCCACTATTTCTTCCTGACCGTGATCGACGGGACCCGAAATCGTCATGCGATCCATGACCCGCACTACTGCTTCGAAGGCGCCGGCTGGCGCCTGCGACAGGAGGAACGTCTGGCCATCCCCGGCGGGACCGCCGCCGCCCTGGAGATGGCGCGGGAGGGCACGCCGGCCCACGTGATCTTTTGGTTTTCCGACGGCGGTCGGCGGCGCGCCTCGATGTTCTGGTATTGGTGGCAGACGACCGTGCGCCGGCTCACCCTGGGGCGGTATGGCGCCGAGCCCTTGCTCGTGGTGCTCCAGAGCGGTGATCAAGCCAACCCCGACTGGCCGGCCTGGTTGCCGGGCCTGATCGGCGCCCTGCGGCTCTAGTACGCGGTCGCCGGGCTCGCCCGCCCCCGGCGGGAGGGCGCCGCTCGCTGGGGCGAGGGGCGCCGGAGCCTGCCGGCTACTTTCGGTGCAGCGCCGTATCGAGCGCTTGCAGCAGTTCGCCGGTGGTGA
>JAJXTA010000073.1:0-6986 GCA_021784265.1 bacterium
TTGTTTTCCGGCTGGTTTGGCGCGCCCCCGGCGCGCCAAACCCGCCGGAAAACAAGAAACTGGGTGGGGTGTCTTTTTACCCAGGGCGGCGGCCTCTGGGGCCTTGCCCTGGGCTACTATCGGGCCGCCCCGCTGGGGCTGCGGGCTTGGCCACGCTATAGCACGTTAGGTGGGAGAGGTGAGCCAGTGGCGCCAGCCTTACCGAGTCATCGGGAGCAACTCGGAATGGGTAGTGGCACGGAAAGCGGTGCCGAGATCCCCGCCGCCGCTCACCGAGGGGCTCAGAGGCGCTTGGCCAACTCGGCCTGGCTCGCGGCAAAGACTTCCTTGTGCAGCGATTGGCCGTGGCTGTCCATAGTGACCACCACGGGAAAATGCTCGACCTCCAGCTCCCAGATCGCCTCCGGCGAACCGAACTTCTCCTGGAGATAGACGTTGCGCACGGCCTTGATGCATTCGGCCAGCACTTGCGCCGCCCCTCCCACCGCGTGGAGATAGACGCACCCATGCTCCTGGCAGGCGGCGAGGGTCCGGTCCCCCATGCCCCCTTTGCCAATGACCCCCCGCAGGCCGAATTGGCGGATGAGCTGGGCCTGGTACGGCTCCTCGCGGATCGAGGTGGTTGGGCCGGCCGCCATCACTTTCCAACGCCCCTCGGCGTCCTTGATCACCACCGGGCCGCAGTGGTAGAGGATGCCGTCCCGCAGGTTGACCCCGGCCGGCAGTTCACCCCCCTTGTACAGGTACTTGTGGACCGCGTCGCGCCCGGTAAACAGGATGCCGCTGATCTCGACGGCGTCACCCACGCGGAGGGCGCGCATCTTCTCGTCGGTGAAGGGACTCGTCAGATGAATCATAAGAATCAGGACCGCGTGCGGCGGTTAGTAGAGCCAGGTCTGGAGCCGGCCCTCGGAATCGAGGGTGACCCCCTGGCGCCGGAAGGCCCAGCACATGTAACTGATGCTCACAAAGAACGAGGCCGGCAGCCGGTTCAAGACCCCGATCTTCACCCCGAGCAGCGTGGTCCGGCCCCCAAAACCCATCGGGCCGATGCCCAGCTCGTTGGCTGTGCGCAAAACCTCCTGTTCCAGTTGGTCCAGGCTGGGGTTGGGGTTGCGGTCCGCGAGCAGGCGCAGGAATTGTTCCTTCGAGTGTTCGTAGCTGGTGGCGCGGTCGCCTCCGATGCACACCCCCAGGATTCCCGGGCCGCACCCTTTGCCCTGCGCCTGGAGCACCGCGTCCAGGATCACCTTCCGGCAGCCCTCGAGGTCCCGATCCGCCTTCAGCTTCTCGTGGGGCAGGGAGTACTGCGCCCCCACGTTCTCACAGCCACCCCCCTTGAGCACCAACCGCACCGTCACTTGCGGCTCCCGGTGTTGGTGAAAATGAAACGTCGGCGCCCCGGGGCCGACATTGGTGCCGTCGTTCACCCCCGTGAGGGAATCGACCGAATTCTGGCGCAAGTACCCCTTGCGGGTCGCCTCCCGCACCGCCCCGCGGGCGGCATCGGCAAAGGCGGCCTGGTCGAACCCCACCGGGACCCGCAAATAGAAGAGGATGCTGCCGGTATCCTGGCAGATGGGCTGGGACTTCCGCTTGGCCAGGGCGATGTTGCGGTCGATGATCGCCAGGGCCGCTTGGGCGATGGTCCCCCGCTTTTCCCGTTCCAGGGCGGCGAGGATGGCATGCTGCACGTCCGCCGGGATTTCGGCGGAGGTGCGGCGAATCAGTTCGAGCAAGGAATCCGGCAGCGCATTCATGGCCTAAGCAATCTCAACCCGTTAACCAAGGTTTCCCAAAACCAGGGGTAATCTAATGATCCCCGCCACGGCTGTCAAACCCGCCCTCTCGTCCGGCCCACCGGGGGGGCGGCGGCGGCGCCGTTTCCCCACCTGACTGATTGAATAAAGTAGCTCGGTCTATGTCGAAGAGGGAATGCGCGCCACCAATCATCTCGGGCTCGAACTCTGTCGCTGGCTGCCGCGGCTGGCCGCCTGGGTCGGTCTGCTGGCCGGCTTGGGCCTCACCGCCGCCGCCGCCCCGCTGGTCCTGCAAAAGGGCGATCATATCTGCCTCCTCGGCAACACCCTCGCCGAGCGGATGCAGAACGACGGCTGGCTGGAGACCCTCATCCAGGCCCAGTACCCCCAGGACGAACTCCGGTTCCGGAACCTCGGCTTTTCCGGCGACGAGGTCAACCTGCGGCTGCGGTCGGAGAACTTTGGCACGCCGGACGAGCACCTGACCAAGGAGAAGGCGGATGTGATCCTGGCCTTCTTCGGTTTCAACGAGGCCTTTGGCGGGCCGGCAGCCCTGCCGGCGTTCGAGGCCCATCTCGAACACTTCATCCAGGACACCCTCCACCAGCACTACAACGGCAAAACGCCCCCGCGCTTGGTGCTCTTCACCCCGATCGCCCACGAGAACCTCCATGACCCGAACCTCCCGGACGGGAGCGCCGACAACCAGAACCTCGCCCTCTACGCCGCGGCCATGCAGGCGGTGGCCTACTCGAACGGTGTCCCCTGCGTGGACCTGTTCAAGGCGTCCCAAGCCCTCTACGCCCAGGCGGCCCAGCCCCTCACGTTCAACGGCGTCCACCTCACCGCCTACGGCGACCAGCAGCTCGCGCCGGTGATCGTCCGGGCCTTGTTCGGGACCGCCCCGGACCCCGCCGCCGACGCCGCCCGGTTGGAGAAAATCCGCGCCGCGGTCCTGGACAAGAATTTCTATTGGTTTAACCGCTACCGGACCGTGGACGGTTACAACGTTTTTGGCGGGCGTTCGCAGCTCAAGTACGTGGACGGGATCAGCAACTGGGACGTGCTCCAGCGGGAAATGGAGGTGCTGGACGTGATGACGGCCAACCGGGACCGGCGCATCTGGGCGGTCGCCCAAGGGCATGACCTCGTGGTCGATGACAGCAACACGCCCCCCTTCATCCCGGTCAAGTCCAACCACAGCGGGCCCGGGCCCGGCGGCGCCTGGAGCTTCCTGGACCCCGTCGAAGCCATCGGCCACATGAAAACCGCCCCCGACCTGAAGGTGAACCTCTTCGCCTCGGAGAAGGAGTTCCCCGACCTGGCCAAGCCGGTCCAGATGGCGTGGGACACCAAAGGCCGGCTCTGGGTGGCCGTCATGCCCTCCTACCCCCATTGGAAGCCCAAGGACGAACTCAACGACAAGGTGCTCATCTTCGAGGACACTGATGGCGACGGCAAAGCCGACAAATGCACCGTGTTCGCCGACCACCTGAACATCCCCACGGGCCTGGAGTTCTACAACAACGGCCTGCTCCTGGCCCAGGCCCCGTACATGATGTACATGAAGGACACCAATGGGGATGATCACGTCGATTTCATGGAGCGGGTCCTGGGCGGCATTGATTCCGCCGACACCCATCACACCGAGAACAGCTTCGTCCTGGACCCCGGCGGCGCCCTTTACTACCAAGAGGGGGTCTTCCTCCACACCTCGGTCGAAAGCCCCTATGGCCTGACCCGCAACATCAACGCCGGGGTCTATCGCTACGAGCCGCGGACGCAGAAGTTCGAAACCTACGTGGCCTACAACTTCGCCAACCCCCACGGCCATGCCTTCGACCGCTGGGGCCAAGACATTGTCACCGACGGCACCGGCGCCGAGCCGTATTGGGGGACCTGTTTTTCCGGGCGGGTCTATTTCCCCCACAAGCACAAGCATCCGCCCAAAGTGTATAACCAACGCACCCGGCCCTGTCCCGGCACGGAGATCCTCTCCAGCCGCCACTTCCCCGAGGAGATGCAGGGCAACTTCCTCGTGGCCAACGTCATCGGGTTTCAGGGCATTCTCCAGTACCACCTTACCGACCAGGGCGCCGGCATCGCCGGCCACGAGGTCACCCCCATCGTCCAGTCCGACGATCCCAACTTCCGCCCGGTGGACATCAAGATCGGCCCCGACGGCGCCATCTACTTTCTTGATTGGCAGAATCCCATCATCGGCCACATGCAGCATCACTTGCGCGATCCCAGCCGCGACCATACCCACGGCCGGATTTACCGCGTCACCTATCCCAGCCGCCCCTTGCTCAAGCCGCTCCCCATCGCCGGCCAGCCTATCCCGGCGTTGCTGAACCTGCTCAAGGAACCCGAGGACCGCGTCCGGTCCCGGGCCAAGATTGAACTGGGCGGCCGCGACACCGCCGCGGTCATGGCCGCCCTCGGGCCGTGGATCGCCAGCCTGGACCCGAAGGACCCGGATTACGAACATCAGATGATGGAGGCTCTCTGGGTCCACCAGTATCATAACGTGGTGGACGCGTCCCTGCTCAAGCGGATGCTCCGTTCCCCGGACTTCCACGCCCGAGCCGCCGCCACCCGCGTGCTCTGCTACTGGCGCGACCGCGTGCCCGATCCCCTGGGCCTGCTCAAAGTTCAGGCCAACGACGACCATCCGCGGGTGCGCCTGGAGGCGGTGCGGGCCTGCAGCTTCTTCACCACCCCCCAGGCGGCCGAGATCGCCCTCGAGGTGCTCAACCATCCCATGGACGATTACCTCAAGTACACCCTCGACGAGACCATGAACACGCTGGACCCGTTCCTCAAACGGGCAAGCCGCTGAGCCGATGGATGGTGGCGCCCGGATGCCCCGCCGGCGGTGGTGCCGGCGCTTGACCCGGTGGGGCGCGGTCGTGGGTTGGGGATTGCTGGCGATGGCGCAAGACGCGCCCTCAACGCCCGCCGCGCCCGGCTTCTTCCTGCCCGCCAACCCCGTCGCCGCCGCCTATGTGCTCGGGCGGCTGAGCAACAAGGAACTTATCGCAGCCCCGCGGGGCGAGTTTGTTTACACGGCCCTGCTCGAGCGGGCCGGGCTCGAACGCAAATACCGGCTCGAGGCCCTCGAGGGCTTGGCCAAACTCCGCCACAGCACCGGCTTGGCCCAACTCCTGGCGGGGTTAACCGATCTGGATAAGAAGGGCGAGACCGGCACCAACGTCGTCCGCGAGTTGGGCGGCCTGCTGCTCCAGGCCAAACCGGAGGAGTTAGCCGCGCAACGGCCCGTCCTCGAGACGCTGGCCACCGAGGCCCAACTGCCTCTCACCCGGGAGCTGGCCGACGCCGGGCTGCTCACCGCCGGCCTGCCGATCGACCAGCTCTGGCAGCGCGCGGCGGCGCGCCCCGAACAACTGGCTGATCTGGTGCGCGCCATCCCCTGGCTCCGTCCGCCGGCGCAACGCGCCCCGTTCTATCCCCGCCTCGAGCCCTTGCTCCGCCAACCCGACCCCGCCGAGCTGCGGCAGGCCGCCATGCTGACGCTCGTCACCATCCCCGGCCATGACACCGCCACCTTCGCGGCCTTGGCCGCTCTGGCTCAAGCCGGCGCCGAGCGCGCCACAGCCATCAACGCCCTCGAGCGCATCCCCAAGTCGAGCTGGCCTACGAACAATCTCGCGCCGCTCCTCGCCAGCCTGGTGCAATACCTCCAACAACTCCCGCCCAGCGCGCGCACCGAGACGGACGGGCTGGAGGCTTTTCAATGCGCGAACGACCTGGCCGCCCGCCTGCCTCTGGACCAAGCCCGAGCCGCGACGCGGACCCTGCGCGCGCTCGGGGTGCGCGTCGAGGTGTTGCACACCGTGTACGAGCAAATGCGCTACGACCGCCAACTGCTGGTGGCCGAGGCCGGCCAACCGCTGGTGGTGATCCTCGAGAATGACGACGCCATGCCCCATAACCTCACCATCGTCACCCCTGGGGCGCTGGAGGAGATTGGGACCACCGCCGAAAAAATGGCGCCTGAGCCCGATGCCCAGGGCCGGCTCTATGTGCCGGCCTCCCCGAAGGTCTTGGCCGCCACCCGCATGCTCGATCCGGGCCAAACCGCCAAACTGAGCCTCGAGGCCCCCGCCCAGCCCGGCGACTACCAGTACCTGTGCACCTACCCCGGCCATTCGCGGCGGATGACCGGCACGCTCGCCGTGGTCAAAGACGTGGAGGCCTACCTCGCCAGCCAAGCCACCAACGCCCAGCCTAAGCTCACCGAATGGACACTGGCCGCACTGGCCCCAGACCTGGCGAAAGTGGGTTACGGCCGCGACCTCGAGGACGGCCGGACGCTCTTCACCAAGCTCGGGTGCGCCCAGTGCCACCGCATCAACGGCCTAGGCAACCTCTACGGGCCGGACCTCACGGAGGTCTTCACCCGGTGGAACCACGATCACGCCCAGCTCCTGGACCAAATCCTCGAACCCTCCAAAGTCATCGCCGACCGCTACCGCAACTACGAGTTCGAGTTGAAGAACGGCGATTCCCTCACCGGCATGATCCTCAAGGAAGACGCCGACACCCTGACCATCCAGACCGGCCCCGCCGACAACCTGATCCAGACCGTCAAGAAGAGCGATCTCGCCGAACGCCAGCCCCAAAAGTCTTCCGTCATGCCGCTGGGCCTGCTCAACCTCCTGGACAAGAACCAAATCTTCGATCTGCTCGCCTTCCTGGAGGCCGGCGGCAACCTCGCCGCCCACGTCCACCATCCTTGAGGTGGCGCTCAGTCCTGGCGTTGAGGCGCGGCTTGGCCCGACGATTCCGCCATCCACACCCGCATGGGGCAGGCGCCGCGGTTCGCGTTCGCATAGTAGGGGATGGCCACGACCGGGAGCGGGCCGGACTGGAGTTGATTGGCGCCAGTCCGGAACAAGGCCGTGGCAGTGCCCGTCAGCACGGTAACGCCGCCCAGCAGGTTCGGCCGGAATTCGGGCCGGAGGTTGGCCGCCGGCGGGATCACCAGATTCCCCACCGCCGCGCCGTTATCCGCGCCCTCGAAGCAGTAAATTAGCGGGCCGCGGCGGAGGGCGACCCGACCCTGATCGGCCTGGACGCGGTCGTTGGCCCGCAGGCGCTGCACCGGCAGGTCGAGGCGCAATTCGACGACATCCCCGGAACTCCACCGGCGATGGAGCGTGGCGTAGCCGCGAAGGAGCTCGAGCCGGTCCACCGGCTTCC
>JAJXTA010000073.1:6996-9154 GCA_021784265.1 bacterium
CTGAGCTGGACGGCGCCGCGCGCTGCCGGCGGGCTGGCCTGATACAAGGCGTCGGGCGAGGAGGTGTCCTGGCACCAGCCAGGAATCCGGAGCCGGAGGTCGAACTCCCGGGGCCGGGCGGGCTCGACCGCAACCTTCACGTCGCCATCCCAGGGATAATTCGTCGTCACCCTCAGGCGCACGGTTTGGCCGGCCAGACGGAGGCTTACCCGGCTGCCAACGAAGAGGTTCAGATAAATGCCGGTCGCATCCTGGGCGCAGACGTAGGCGGGCATGGCGCCCATCAGTTTGAGGAACATTGGCGGACAACAGGGACAGCCGTTCCAAGCCCAGCGGGCGTTGCCGTTGGCTGCCTCCAGGGGATTGACGTAAGTGTAGGCGGTCCCGGCCAGGGCGACGCCGGTGAGGGCGCCGTTGTAAAGTTCGCGTTCGAGGGCGTCCACGAAACGGGCGTCGCCCGTGAGCAGGTTCAGCGTCTCGTCAAAGAAGGCCGCCCCCACCGCCCCGCAGGTCTCCAGATAACCGTCGTTGGGCAGGACGTAGTCGGCGCCAAACGCCTCCCCGGCCGCCGTCGCCCCCACCCCGCCAGTGACGTAGGTCTTCTTGTCGTTCATGTTCGCCCAGACGCGGAGGGCGGCGGCACGGTAATCGTCCCGCCCGTTGATCGCGGCGAGGGCGCTCACCCCACTGAACAAGAGCGTGGCCCGGACAGCGTGCCCTTCGATGCTTGGTTGCGCCAAGACCGGCTGGTGGTCCTGATTATAAGCCCCGTACGACGGCTGATCCTTCCGCGCCCGGCCACGGGCCTCGACCCAGTACTGGGCCAGGTCGAGATAACGCCGTTCCGCGACGGTCACGGGCATCTGGCGCTTCAACTCGGGGTGCGCCCGAAAGAGCAAATAAAGATTGCCGAATGCCTCCTCGGCCAGGGCGTGATTGGGGACCAGCTCGAGTTTGGGCGCCGGCCCGATCTGGTCGCAGGTGTAGTTGGCCAGCTTGACGGCGACGTTGAGGAGGCGGGTCTTGCCCGTCGCCTGGTAATAATGCACCGCGGCCTCCGCGGCGGCGCCGATGTTGTACAGCTCGTGCTGATACCCGTCGTTGCCGCCGTTGAGGCCCCAGCGTTGCGTGGGATGTTCGAGCTGGGTCCAGGTGTTGAGATAGCCGTTGGGGTCTTTGTCCTGGGCGGCGGCGATGCGGGCGATATAGCCGTCCAGGCGCGCTTCCAACCGCGGGTCAGGCCGGGCGGCCAGAAAATCGGCGGCGGCGCGGATCATCTCGTAGATCAGACCGTCGGACCAAGGCGGTCCGGCATGGCCATCCCGCTGGCCGTCGCGGACGCGGTCGAAGTTGTTGAGCACCCCGCCGCGGTCGCGCTCGAACTTGTCGAAACAATCGGGGAGAGTGACTTCCTGCCAGACCTTGCGTTTTGGGGACCAGAAAGCGTCGTCGATGGTGACCGCTGAAATCGGCGCGGGGGTCAGGGGCGTGGCCGTTTGGGCGGTGGCGTTGAGAACGGCGCCAAGCCCACCACCCACGGCGGTGACAAGAACGAAGTGGAGTATCCGTTGCATCGCGTTGGCGCCGACTATCCCCCAACCCATCCCCACCGACAAGCCTGCCCCCACTCGGGGCAGCGGCCCAAGGCAGAGCGCGGGAGGCGTGGCCTCCCAAGCGCCCAGGCACGGCCTGCCGCGCCGTGCTGATCACCCGCCCCACCTTCCACTACAGCGTCACCATCACCAGATTCGCCGGGCTCACCGCCCGGTGCCGGGCCGCCGCAACCGAATGCCGCATCGCCGACGACAGCCTCTCGGTTTCGCGGGCCATCTTCGCCGGGCCGTGTCTATGGATCGTTTTGGCCTCATGCCTTTGTTCCGCCTCTTTTACCGCTGGCCTCTCCTCAAATCTCGAATCCCAAATCGCCTGGCGGAGCGTGTGCTCCTTCAGCGACCGGCACACGTACAGCACCGTGTTCCGCGGCGCGTCGAACCCCGTCAGCAGTTTGTCCACCACCATGATGATCTCCGGCTCCGGCCCATGCTTGAACGAATTGATCAGTTGCCGGTTGTAGGCCTTCTCACTCCCGAACGTCGCCATCATCACCTTCCAGAACGCCGGGACCTCCTCCTTGCCCACCGTGTACACATCGTTATTT
>JAJXTA010000074.1 GCA_021784265.1 bacterium
CCGCCGCCCGCTGGATTTTCACCGACAACCTCATCACCGCGTTCTGGGCGCGCGTGCCGGTGCCGCCCGAGTTGGCGGTGATCCCCTTAAAACGGGTGTGGTCCGGGCAGATTAGTGGCGAAGAAGTGACGCGGTGCCTCGAGCGCTACCGGCCCGAGCTCGTCCTGATCGGCGCGGGCTGGCAGGAGCGCTTTGGATTGCAGCGCTATCTCGCCGAACATTATACGCTCGCTTCCGACGCCGAGCTCCCCGGCGCGTATGTGCGCAACGGATGGCTTGGGCCGTCGAATGACGCCGCCCGCTAGGCCTGGTGCGCCGCCAGGAACTGGCCGGCCTGCCGCACCACGCTGCCGGCGCGCGGCGGGTCGTTCGGCGTGGGCCTGCCGAGGCCGTGTCCTGGCGGCGCCCGGTTGGTTGAATATCCGGTGGAAGCGCCAACGTCCTATAGGGCGAAACATTTGCCCGATCACGTATCCGATCCTGTTATGAACATTCCGCTCCGCCCCCCGCATGCTTGCGCCTGGATGACGGTCTTGAGTCTGTTGGCGACGACATTGGGCCTGGTCGCCGCCGACACCGAACCCCGTCGCATCGACCCTGGTCCGCCCGGGGGCCCGCCCTCCGACGCCCTGGTGCTCTTCGATGGGCACGACCTCTCCCAGTGGCACAACGATCGGGGCGGGGAGGCGCGCTGGACGGTGACCGACGGCATCCTGGAGGTCAAACCCGGCACCGGGAACATGTTCACCAAGCAGGAGTTTGGGGACTGCCAGTTGCACGTCGAGTGGGCGGCGCCGGCGGCGGTCCAGGGCGACGGCCAGGGCCGGGGCAACAGCGGGGTCTATCTCCAGGGCCGTTACGAAATCCAGGTCCTGGATTCCTACAACAACCATACTTACGCCGACGGCCATGCCGGGGCCTTCTATGGCAACTTCGCCCCCTTGGTCTTGCCCTGCCGCAGACCCGGAGAATGGCAGGCTTATGACATTATCTTTCACCCGCCCAAACCCGGGGCTGACGGGCAAAGCGTGATCCCGGGTTCCTTCACCGTGTTCTTCAACGGGGTGCTGGTGCAAGACCACATCCCGGTCAAAGGGGCGACCACCGCGTCGGCCTACCACGGCGCGGTGCCCAAAGGGCCGCTGATGCTCCAGGACCACGGCCACCCGGTCCACTACCGCAATATCTGGATTCGCCCGCTGTAGCCTGCGGCGGCGGCGCGGCCCGCCGGGCGCGCCGCCGGCCCGCGCCCTTACATGTGGGCAATGATGTTGTCGCCAAACTCCGAGCACTTGATCTCGGTGGCGCCGTGCATCAGCCGGGCGAAATCGTAGGTGACCCGCTTTGAGGCGATGGCCCCGGTGAGCCCTTTGAGGATCAGGTCGGCCACCTCGGCCCAGCCCAGGTAGCGGAACATCATCTCGCCGCTCAGGATGACGCTGCCCGGGTTGACTTTGTCCTGGTTGGCGTATTTGGGGGCGGTCCCGTGCGTGGCCTCGAAGATGGCGTGGCCGGTGACGTAGTTGATGTTGCCGCCCGGGGCGATGCCGATGCCCCCGACCTGGGCGGCCAGGGCGTCGCTGAGGTAATCGCCGTTAAGGTTGAGGGTGGCGATGACATCGAACTCTTCGGGGCGCGTCAGCACCTGCTGCAGGGTGATATCGGCAATGGCGTCTTTAATGAGCACCGCCCCGCCCTGGAGGGCCGCCCGTTGCTCCGCGTTGGCTGCGGCTTCCCCTTGCGCTTTCTTGGTCCGCTCCCACTGGGCCCACGTATAGACCTTCTTGCCAAAAATCCGCTCGGCCGCCGCGTAGCCCCAATCCCGAAACGCCCCTTCGGTGTATTTCATGATGTTGCCCTTGTGCACGATGGTGACGCTGCGGCGCTTCTGCGCCAGGGCGTAATCCACCGCCGCCTTCACGAGCCGGATCGTCCCGACGTTCGACACCGCCTTGATGCCGATCCCGACGCAGACCGGCACGTTCTCGGCGTTGTGGTCGGGGGCCGCCAGCTTCAAGTAGTCGGCCACGGCGGCCGGGGTGCCGAACCGGACCTTCTGGAACTCCTTGGGGAATTCTTGGGCCAGGAAGGCGAGCAGTTTCTGGGCTTCGGGTGAACCGCCGGGGTACTCGATCCCGGCGTAGATGTCCTCGGTGTTCTCGCGGAAGATCACCATGTTGACCTTCTCCGGGTGCTTGACCGGGGAGGGGACGCCGGTGAAGTACTGGACGGGTCGCAGACAGACATAGAGGTCCAGCATTTGGCGCAAGGCCACGTTGAGCGAGCGGATGCCCCCGCCGATGGGCGTGGTGAGCGGCCCCTTGATGCCGACCAGGTACTCCCGGAAGGCCGCGATGGTGTCGTCCGGGAGCCAAGTGTCGAACTTGTTCTTGGCCGTCTCGCCGGCGAACACCTCGAACCACGAGACCCGGCGCTGCCCGCCGTAAGCCCGCTGGACGGCCGCGTCGAAGACGCGCTGGCTGGCCGCCCAGATGTCCGGGCCGGTGCCGTCGCCCCGAATGAAGGGGAGGATCGGCTGGTGGGGCACGTTGAGTTGGCCTTGGTGGATCGAGATTTTCTCGCCCGCGGGAGGAGTTACATGAGTATATGGCATAGCTGAAAAGGGGGGTTAATTCGGCCAGGGGCCGAGGGGTCCTCGGACGCGGTGGTGCGGTCTCACGCCCCGGACGATGCCTCAGGCCACGGCCACCAGGCGCGCGGCCGGCGCCGCGCCCAGCAGACTCTTGACCTTCGCCACAGTCTGTTCCGGCGTCAGGCCGTACTTCTGCCGCAGGTCCTCGACGCTGGAGGCGTGCTCGATGAACTGGTCGGGCCAGCCGACGCGCACCACCGGCGCGTGGACGCCCCGCTCGTTGTAGAGTTCCAACACGCTGCTCCCGTAGCCGCCCGGCAGGGCGTGGTCTTCGAGCGTGACCACCACCTCGGCGGCCCGGCCGAAGAACTCGGTGGTCGCTTCATCCAGCGGTTTGGTGAAGCGCGGGTTGATCAGGGCGCAATCGCACCCTTCGTCCGCCAGGGTCTGGATGGCGCGCCGGGCGAGGGCTTGGAGGTTGCCCAGGGCGAAGAAAGCGATCTTACGGCCGCCGTTGCCGGTGAAGTTCTGGACCACCTCGGCTTTGCCAATCGGCAACAGGGTCGGCTGTTCCTTGATGGGGACGCCCTCGGCGGCGCCTCTGGGGTAGCGGATGAAGACCGGGCCCGGCTGGCGGGTGGCGGTGTACATCATATCCACCAGCTCGTCCTCGTCCTTGGGGGCCATGGCGATGACGTTGGGGACGCATCGCAGGTAGGCGATGTCGAACAAGCCGTGATGCGTCGGGCCGTCGTTGGCGGAGAGCCCGGCCCGGTCCATGCAGAAAGTGACCGGCAGGTTCTGCAGGGCCACATCGTGCACAATGCAGTCGTAGGCCCGCTGGAGGAAGGTCGAGTAAATGGCGACGACCGGGCGCAGGCCCATCGTCGCCATGCCGGCCGCCATGAGCACGGCGTGCTCCTCGGCGATGCCCACGTCGTAGTAGCGGCTGGGCATGGCCAGCTCCAGCGCCTTGAGCCCGGTCCCGGTCGGCATCGCCGCCGTGATCCCCACCAAGGCGTTGTCCCGCTCGCAGAGCTTGACCAGGGCCCGCCCGAAGACCTCCTGGTAGGCTGGCGGGGCGTCGGTGGCCGGGGGCAAGGCCTTGCCGGTGTGGACATCGTAGGGGCCGGTGCCGTGGAATTTCTCGGGTTGCTTGATGGCGGCCTCGAACCCTTTGCCCTTGCGGGTGATGACGTGGAGGACCACGGGGTGGTCGCAGGCCTTGGCGTAGGTCAAGGAGTTGATCAGCAGGGGCAGGTCGTGGCCGTCGATGGGCCCTAGGTAGCGCAGCCCCATCTCCTCGAAGATCAAGCTGCTCCCGTAGCCGCCCCGGCCGTCGGCATCCGCCAGTCGCCCGCCCGGTTCCAAGGTGACCTCGGTGACCGCTCCTTTGAGGGCCTCCTCGGCCTTGTGGCCCAGGCGCAGGGCGATGTTGCCCTTGGGCATCCGGCGCATGAGCCGCTCGAAATCTTTTTGCAGCCGGTTGTAGCGCGGATGGGTGATGAGCTTGTTCAGGTAGGTCGCGATGGCCCCCACGTTCTTGGCAATGCTCCACTCGTTGTCGTTGAGGATGCCGATGAAGCGCTTGGTGGTGGTGGCGATGTTGTTGAGGGCCTCGTAGGAAATCCCGTTGGTCAAGGCCGCGTCGCCGAAAATGCAGACGACGTTCTCATCGGTCCCCCGTTGGTCGCGCGCGGCGCACATCCCCAGCGCGGCGGACAAGGCGGTGCCGGCGTGCCCGGCGCCGTAGCAGTCGTGCTCGCTCTCGGACCGGAGGGCAAAGCCGTTGAGGCCGCCGGTGGTGCGGATCGTGTGGAAGCGGCCCTTCCGCCCGGTGAGGAGCTTGTGGACGTAGCTCTGGTGGCTGACATCCCACACAAAGCGGTCGTGCGGGGTGCAGAAGACCCGGTGGAGGGCCAGGGTCAACTCCACGACGCCGAGGTTCGGGCCCAGGTGCCCGCCGTGCCGCGCCAGCACCGTGATCAGCTCCCGGCGGATCTCTTCCGCCAACTGCAGTAGTTGCTCGACCGTCAGCTTCCGTACGTGGGACGGCTCGTCCACCATGTCAAGGTATCGGCTCATAGCCTAGGGGTTGGGGGCGGGGGCGGCCACCGGTTGCAGCCCCGTGTCGCCGTTGGCGTTCTTCTCCAGTTGTTGGATGCGCAGCTCCGCGGCCGCCAGTTTGGCTTGGCAGACCTCCACGAGCCGGCTCCCCTCGGCGAAGCGGGTCAGCAACGTCTCCAGCGGCAGTTCGTCGGACTCCATCGCCTCCACGATGGTCTCCAGCCGCTGCAGCGCCTCTTCAAACGGCACGTCGGCGCTCGCGCCCTCGGGGGGCGCGGTGGGGGCGGGAGGCTTGGCCGCTTTCGACATCTCGACGCAGGTTAGTCACACCCGGGCCATTCGTCCAGTGGATTAGCGGCTGTTGTGTTGTGAGGGATTTGCGCCTTGCCGGAGGCTCAAGCCTTGGGGTGCCCGCTCCCGCGCCACGTGGTCTCAGGCGGCGGCGGTCTGCTTGCGGCGGCCTTCGCCCAGGAAATCGAGATAACCGCTCAGCCGCTCCCGCAGCTCCTTGCGCGGCACAATGGCGTCAATCAGACCGTGGTCTTGGAGGAACTCGGCGGTTTGAAAGCCGGGCGGGAGGTCGGCCTGGGTGGTGTCGCGGATCACGCGGGGGCCGGCAAAGCCGACCATCGCGCCCGGTTCCGCGATGATGAGGTCGCCGACGCTGGCGAAGCTGGCCATGACCCCCGCGGTGGTGGGGTGGGTCAAGACGCTGAGGTAGGGCAACTTGCTGCGGGCGTGGTAGGCCAAGGCGGCGCAGGTCTTGACCATTTGCATGAGGCTGAACATCCCTTCATACATCCGCGCGCCGCCACTGGTGGAGATGATGACCAGCGGCAGGCCCCGATCCGTGGTCGTCTCGATCAACCGGGTGAGCTTCTCCCCCACCACCGAGCCCATCGAGCCCCCGAGGAAGCTGAAGTCCATCACCCCCAAGCCGAGGCGGTGGGAGTCGATGCGCCCCACGCCCGTCAAGACCGCGTCCTTCAGCCCGGTGCTGCGCTGGTATTGGTCCAGCTTCTCGGTGTAGGGCGCCACGCCGGTGAACTTCAGGGCGTCCACGCTGGTCATTTGGGCGTCCATTTCCTCGAAAGAACAGGTCTCGACCAAGGCGTTGATCCGCTCGCGGGCGCTGATGGGGAAATGATGGCCGCAGTGGGGGCAGACGCGCTGGTTATCGGCCAGCTCCTTGTCGTAGATCATGGTCGAGCACTTGGGACACTTGGTCCAGAGCCCTTCCGGGATCTCCTTCTTCCGGGTTTTGGAGGCCCCGAGTTTGGGCTTCTTGAGGAAGGAGGTCTCGTTGGCCGCGGCGCTGGGGGTGACGACCGGCTCGATGACGTCGAGGCCGCGCGCTTTCTTGGAGAAGGTGGTAGTGGACATAGGCAAAGAGCACAACCAAGTTTCAGACCCCGCGGGCTACGGTCCAGACGCAGACCTCGCCTGCCCCGCCCTGGCGCAACGCCCGGGCGCAGGCGCTGGTCGTGGCGCCGGTGGTCAGCACGTCATCCACCAACACCACCCGTTGCCCCGACAAAGACCTTCCCCCCCGCAAGGCGAAGGCGTTGCGTACGTTGGCGGCGCGTTCTGGTCGAGTCAAGGCCGTTTGAGTTTGCGTAGGTTGGACCCGCTTGAGCAGGCGGGCGTTCAAAGGGATGCCGGTGGCGGCGCTGAGCCAGGTGGCCAAACGCGCGGCTTGGTTGAACTCACGCTCACGCTCTTTCACGGTATGCAACGGCACCGGCACAATCCAATCCCACGCTTGCTGGGCCAGCGCCGGCGCCGCCCGGCCCACCAGCAGCTCCGCCAGAAACGGCTCGAACCAGAGCGCCCGCCGATACTTGTAGCGGTGCACCACGTCCAGGATCAGCGGCGTGGTCACCACCGCCGCGCGCGCGTGGGAGAAATCCAGTTCCATCTCCCGGCAATTGGCGCACTCGAACGTCGTGCTGATCGCGCCCGGAAAGGGCAGCCCGCACCGCTCACACCAGGGCGGCTCGACATAGCGAATCGCTCCGGGGCGCCCCCGACAGCGCCCGCAGACATACCCTTGCCGCGGAGTGGCACGCTCGACACCGCATATTTGACAGCATGCAGGGTAGAAAAAAGCCAACCCGGCATCAAGCCAGGACTTCAGCCCGGGGAATGGGGCTGGTGGGGTCACCCGACCTCCGCCGGCGCCGGTCGTGGAGGGACCAGACGGCTCACCACCCACCCACCGGCGGCCAACGCCGGCAGCGCCAGCCAGCCGTCAATCAGTTTGCCTGTGCCCCACCACCAAGTGTGCTGGTCCGCTAATCCTTGGGTCAGAAGGCCATAGGACTTGAGCCAGAAAATCCAGCCGCCGTGCAAGCCCATCGAGAAGCAGAGGGTGCCCGTTCGCTGGTAGGCTAAGGCCAGCATCGCTCCCACGAGGGTCAGGTTGAGCAAGGTCGGGAACAGGCTGGCCGGTTGAATAAAGCCGCGCAGCATCTCACCCAAGGCGGCCAGGCCGCTGGTCCAACCGACCGGTCCGACCCAGGTCACGGGGGCAAAGAAATGGACCCAGGCATAGACCAAGCTGCTGACGACCAGCGCCACGCGCCACGGGAGCTCCCGGCGCAGGGTCCCGTAGAGCGCGCCCCGGAACAGCACTTCCTCCAGCAGGGCCACCGCCACGGCGGCGCCGCCGGCGTTGACCAGGTGCCGGAGAACCTCGGCGCCGCTGAGTGAGGCCGCCCAACCGCGAGCCCCGCACCCCAGCTCGATGCCACCCACCACCGCCAGGGAACCGAACCCGAGGGCCAGACCGGCGCCCAGGCGTCCCCACTGGCCGGTTAGCGAGGTGAGGCCCGCCTCGCGCCAGGAGCGGACCTTCAGGTGCCGGAGCAAGGGGCAGAGGCCGGCAATGGCCAAGACTAACAAGGAACGATGCACGAACCGAGGGAACGGGTTGTGCGCCAAGGGGACCAGCCAAGCGCAATAGGCGGCGCTCTCCTGGGTCAGCCAATACCCCCACGGCGCCAGAAGCGCGCCGCCGACCACCACCAGCCCCAAGTAGAGGGACCAAGCCCGCAGGGCACCCATGCGTCGAGGCTAGCCCCTTCTGCCCCGGCTGCCAAGCCCGCCGGCGGGGTGCCCCGCCGCAGCCAACCGGGATCGCCCCCCCCCGTCGCCGCCGCGCTTGAATTTAGGGCTGGTCCTGGCACCCTGCTTGACCACGAAGATGATCCACAATACTCATGGGCCCCGGCCCCGGCGGAGGGGTGGGTACGGCGTGTCTCGTTGGTTGGCGGTCGGGTTGTTGGCGGCGTGGTTGTTAGCCCCGGGCGGCCGCGCGGCGGAGGTCGCTAAACCCTGGTGGGGCGAGGGAGTCGAGCAGGCCTTGGCCCAGGCCGGGACCAACCGAGGTCAATGGCTCGAGGCCCTCGCCCAGGTGCCCCAGGCCCAGCGAGAGGGGTTGGAGTTTCTCCTGGCGAACATGCCCCGCCCAGACCTGGGCACGCTGTCGGGGGCGTTCGTCCTCGAGAATCTGACCTTGGCCTACCAGGCCGCCCAGGAGGCGCCTTGGGCCGACCGCATCCCCAAGGAGGTGTTTCTCGATGACGTCCTCCCGTACGCCAACGTGACGGAGGCGCGTGAGCCCTGGCGCAAAGAACTCCGAGCGCTCTGTCTCCCGTTGGTGCGGGGGGCGACGACGCCGGGCGCCGCCGCTCAGGCGCTCAACCAGAAACTCTTCCCCTTGGTGCGCGTGAAATACTCGACGCGCCGCAAGCGTCCGGACCAGAGCCCGCGGGAGACGATGGCCAGTGGGGTCGCTACCTGCACGGGCCTCTCGATCCTGCTGGTCGATGCCTGCCGGGCGGTGGGTGTGCCCGCGCGCTTGGCTGGGACACCCCTCTGGGTCAACCTGAGGGGCAACCATACCTGGGTCGAGGTCTGGGATCAGGGCTGGCATTTCCTCGGGGCCGCCGAACCCGACCCGAATGGGCTCGACCGTGGCTGGTTTACCCAGGACGCTTCCCAGGCGTTGCGGGACGTGCCCCAGCACGCGATCTACGCCACCAGTTTTGCCCGCACGGGCCTTTCCTTTCCGTTGGTCTGGGCGCCGGAGGTGCGGTGGGTGGGCGCCGTCAACGTCACCGATCGCTACGCCCATCCCGCCGCCGGGCCGCCGCCGGGCCAGACGCGGGTGCTGATTCGCGTGGTGGATCGACCCCAGGGCCAGCGGGTGGCGGCCCGCGTGAGCATCCTCGAGCCTGCCAGCGCGGCCGTCCGCTATGCCGGGCTGAGCCGGGGCGAAACGGCGGACCTGAACGACCTGCTCCGTTTCGATCTGCCGTGGCGCCACCATTACCAAGTGGAGGTGGCGCACGGCAAGAGGGTCCTCACCCAGGACTTGACGACGGGCACGAACACGGAGGCTCTCCTGGTGATCCCCCTCGCGCCCGCCGC